>JAZNHX010000020.1:0-43032 GCA_045577115.1 Faecalimonas sp.
ATTGGATGACAGAAGCATAGACCACGAATCAGAATATTACTCAATAGCAAAAGAAATTATATTAAACAATTTAAAATCTCCTAAAAGTGCAGAATTTTCTTCCTTGTGGTCTGACGAAGTAAAAATGCAGAGAAATAAAGATATGGTTATTGTACAAGGTTATGTGGATGCTGAAAATTCTTTCGGTGTTTCAATTAGAAATCAATGGCAAGTAGAATTTAAAGTATTGGATTTAGATACTTTTTCTTATGAAATTATTTATATATTTATTGATGGAAACAAATTCGGAGAATTTATAAAATTAGATTAAACAAAAAGCCGCCCCACTCCACCAAAGCAGGACGGCTTCAACTGAATCTCCGAAAAGATACAGCCCGATTGAATTATATTGTATCATTTCGGAACAAATAAATCAAGAAAGGAATGGTATAATATGGCAAAAATATGCGCTATCTATGTCAGAAAGTCAAAAGTCAATGACAATTCTGATTCTATGGAAACACAGATACAAATGTGTACTGATTATCTCAATCAGCAATTCCCAAATTGTATTATAAAAGTATACGATAAAGATTACGGAATAACAGGACATTCTATCAGTAAAAGAAAAGACTTTCAGCGCATGATGGCAGATGTGCGGAACGGAAGTATAAATGTTGTGGCAATCCAACGCTATGACAGAATAGCAAGAAACACAAGGGATTTCTGCAACATCTATCATGACATGGAAAAAGTAGGCTGCGAATTGGTATCTGTCAGCCAAAGGATAGACACATCCACTCCCTACGGAAAGAAATTTATGTATGACCTTGCATCTACTGCGGAACTTGAGTGGGCGTTGAACTCTGAAAGACACAAAGATACCAACCGATACGCAAGGCTAAATAAAAAATGCGCATTATCTCCCTACGCTCTCCCATTTGGCATCAAAGCGGAAATCCGTGACGGTAAGCGTTTAGCTGTGATTGACAAGGACACAGAGCATATTGTCAGAGATGCTATTGCGTATTACAAAAAGTCGCAAAGCAAAATGGCAACTACAAGATACATCAACGAAAAATACAGTCTTAACAAATCACATTCGTTTATGGATACTTTGATTAAATCGGATTTTTACCACGGATCATATCGTGAGGTGGACGAATATTGCGAAGCATACATGACAAAAGAGGAACATGAAGAACTGCGGAAAATTAGCAAACGATATGTGCGACACTACTCTTCTGACAGAAATTATTTTATATTCACTGGCCTTTTGCGTTGCCCGGTATGTGGTCTTAAAATGGAAAGCCAAAGTCAAGTAAACACATCCGGCAATCGTTATTACTACTACCGATGTTATGACACCTACCGCACTGGAAATTGTTCTTTCAGAGGTAATGTAAATGAAAAGGATGTTGAGGAGTACCTTAGAACGCACATATTTGACGAAATAAGGGCTTTAAATGTTCAACACGATTATTTTACCACTAAGCACAAAAAAGTCGCTAATTTAGCCAAATACAAAGCCGAATTGGAACGCCTTACCAACGCTTATGTCAAAGGTCGCATAGAAGAAGATTATTATGATAAAGAATATGAGCGTTTGCAATCTATCATACAAGAAAGTGAATCTACAGAAACAGAAAACAGATTTGATATAAAGCGTTTGGAAGAGATATTCAATGCGGATTGGCAGAAAGCATATGATAATGTCAACCGTGAAAACAAGCGGATGTTTTGGAAGAATATCATTAAAAGCATTCACTTCAACACTGATAAAACCGTGAAATCTATTGAGTTTCTGTAATTAGTGTAAAGCACTTGCTTCTAAGGAAGCTGGTTGATTGCACGAAAAGAGGGTAGCCGTTTTTGACTACCCTTTCTTTATTATAGCATATTAAGAAACTTTTTCCAAGTCTTACCTTTTGCCGTAACTTCTCCATCAGGCTTACTCATCCATGACTGATAGGCTTTTACAGCCTTGTCAAAATTGTTTCCTGCAACCTTATCCAACTTGTCATTATAAAGACCAAGCTTCTTAAGCTTCTTCTGCAACATAAGCACAACATAGTGCTTTCTGTTCTTACGCTTGCTTACAGTAACAGTCTTTGAAAGAGTTTCTTTTCCTGCCTTTCCGTCAAGTCCTGCACCGATGCATAACTGAACTTCTCTGACAAAATCACTTTGCAAATAATCTCCATCAGCTACAATGCCATTCTTTTTGATGGATTCGGGAACCGTAACCGCCCAATATACCTTTACTTGTGATTTAAACAACTGCCATGTATTGCACGCTCTGTTTGCTTTGGCAGAACCGGGGTCATTAATATAAACATTTCCGTCCTTGAATCCATACACCAATACAAAATGTCCTGCCTTAGTCCAATTGCCCTTACCCATGCAGGCAATCAACCAATTTCCTTTCATCAGTTCAGACAAAGCAACATCATGTGCGCTGTGGTTTGGCTTTCCATAAACGCTTGAGGAGTTAAGCTGTTTTACTTTTACTCCGTAAGCCGCCGCCTGCGGTACAAAGTATTTGTAATATGTGCCTTGGTTAAATGCCTTATATCCGTTTTCCCTCGCCCAACTTGCACACGTTACAGGGTCAATGTACGGACTTACAATAGATGCAAGCACACTTGCGATTGATGTCGGGCCACAACCCGATGTTTTAATCGTTCCGTTTTCCCCAGGTAATGCATAGGGCAATCCGCCCCATCTGCTATCATACTGTTTATAATCTACAGGTTTAATCATATGTTCCTCACTTTCTTTGCCATCTGCAAGGTTATCTTTTGTAAGTAGTGCGATAAATAATTATTTAGTCCATTAACTTTTGATTTAGCCTTTAATTTATGGGTACTAATACCCAATCAACAGAATACGACTGTGTGCTAATATCTGCGGTAGTTTCTGTATATACTGTATATCTAAAGCCTGTTGTATACTTATCACTTACATTTAATCTAAGGTCATTATAATAAGCACCGATAGCAAGTACATTTAAAGAAATTGCGTAATCAGTATTAGGCATTGCAGTATCAAAAGTGACTTGTATTTTATTTGCTGTATCATGGGAAACATCACTACCTAAAACAGTAAAATTTCCACCTCTGATTTTTGCTAAATTGCTGTTTGTTACGAGTTTTTCCCACTCTGTCCAATTACCGATATATGCTTTTGCACGATAGTAAACCTCTTTACTTCCACCTGTGCCAAATGCAATTTGTTTCTTTTCGTTTGCTTCGGTATCACCATCTGTAAACATAGTAAACACATCATATCCCGTATTAGGTGTAGGACAGTTTGCGTGCTTTGTTCGTATTCTTGGCAAAGTAGTCGTGTTGGGATTGTCGGTGTTATTCTCATATGATGCAACTATGGAACCATATTTCTTGGTTAAATTGCTATTTACCGCTTCAACCTCAACATTCAGCGCATCAACCCCATCACAAGCTGCCTTGATGCCTTCATCCATGTGATTCATGTTGGATGGATTTATAAATTTAGTAGAATCCCATCCCATAGGTTTATAATTAATTGCCATCCGCTTCCACCTCGCTTTCTTTCGACACCTGCGCCTGCTCTCGTTCTGATAACTCCGCAATGATTACCTTTGAAGCTTCCTTGTCCAATTGATGTACCACATCATTAACGACAAGCCTTTTTACCTCGATTGGCAAAGGTGACTGATTTATGAAATTGACCAATGTGTTTTCAAACTCTCTGACTACTAAGCTGCTCATGTTGTCCTCCTTATCCTACAAGTCCATAGTTTCTTAATGCTGTCAACAAGTCATTCAGTTTCAGCGCAATATCTGATGATGTGGCACTGCTCGGCAATGTTATATTGGAAACAGTTTGCTTTGTTTTTCCATTTGAACCAAAGAAACCAACCGCACCATTGCTTTTTCCCATCCTCACAACTGTTGCCGGAATGACAACAGAATCATTTGACAACTCAATAAGTGAATCACCTGAATTGTCTTTGACCTTATATGTATTACTGCTTGCCCAAACCGCTTCTGCGCTTTTAATCTTCATATATCCACTTGTTGCACTTCCATGCAATGTTATTTCATCACCATAGATTTCAGTATAATATGCTGTGGGTGAACCATATTTGGAACAATGCACTGTATTCCTATCAATATAGGTATCACCTACTGCTATTTTACCGTTCTCTATGGATGCATAACCTGTTGAAGCTATTCCAAATGTCAAACTGCCTGCTGTATTAATCTCTATGCTTCCATCACTAGAAACCTTGAATGCAGGCATATATGTGCCTTTACCTATTGATATACCATCCTTGCTAATATACAAACCTGTGCTGCTATCAGACAAAGAAGCTTTTCCGCTATATATAGCATTGCTTCCTATTTGGATTCCACCTATATCACCGTTTGTTGCCCTGATAGTTCCTGATATACTAGCATTTGATGCTGTCAATCTTCCATCTGATGAAAGGGAACTGTACGTTGATTCCCAAGAAAAACGGTTTGCTTTGATTGATACCGCCCCGGCTTCCTGACTAATCTCAGATGATATTTCACCTTTTTCAACCCTTGTTTCGATTTTTTCTGCCGTCTGCGTGATTTTGCTTTCAAGATTCGTATAATTACTACTTGAATTATCCTTGGTTTCATATTTTGCCGATACAGACAGCAAAATCTGTTCAGAAGTCAATTCAATTTTGCCGTTCAGGGATTTATAATTTTCGCTTGCGTTGTCCTTGGTTTCGTATAACTCTGAAACATCAAACTTGATGCTTCTTGCGGTCTGATCAATGATGCTTTCAACCGACTTTGCGGTGATATACTCATTGATGATTTCCTGCTCCAATTCCTTGACGGACAATTCGATTTCTTCATCCGTCATTTGCAACTGTGAAATCCGCTGAAGCACATATGAGTATTCGCTATCCGCAACTTCCATCCAATGCCATTTATCTGCGCCTTCCTGCTTCAAGAACCGATATGTAAGAAAGGTTTTAGTGTTAAATGCAACAGACCGTGCGTGCTTGCGGTAATATTCGTCCTTGTACTCAAATTCCAAATCATCACGTAATTGTACAGTGTCATTACATGGAATGTTGTATGTCCAGTCCCATGCAGGATAGTTGTACAGTGTAGGCACATAATCAATGTTGTAGGTGCTGATATTGCCATCTATTTGGTCTTGTAAGTTGCTAATTTCCAATGTAATGGAATCTTTTAAGTCTTTATTTGCTTGAGTTACAGAAGTATTTCCGATAAATACATTGTCTGCACTAATCTCTACTTTTTTTGTATCATAATCCGCAAGGAAAATTGTGTTTCCGTTTTTGTCAGAAATCCTCAACTTTCCTGTGTCGATATAGTCCGCATTTATACCCTCTGCATAAAGCAATCTTGTAATCAATTCACCATCTACAGTAAATCCATAGGGATATGTTTTGCCACCATCTGTAGAGATACCAAATGCAAGAGAAGTAAGCTTCCAAACAACCATAGATTCTGCCAATGTAGGCTTGTCATGCATATAGTAAATAGTGCTTCCGTCTGGTTGAACATCTTCCGTCATAAACAGACCGCTACTGTTCTTAAGAGTATTTGCAAGCTGTGCAACCGCTTGTTCTCTTGCGGTCTTTTCCTTTTCCACAAGCTTTCTTGCTTCTACAAGTGTTTTTGTAGCTTCGGAATACGGTTTTGCGCTATTTCTCAATGCAGGCTCTGCGCTGTTTTTTAAAACAGTAAATCCAAAAAACTGAAACGTAATGTCTGTCAAAAAAGAAGCGTACTTGTTGCCCTTTCTGTCATACACGGCAACTACGTCCATAAACTCACAAGTAGGATTGGCAATCAAGTCACCGCTAAACTGACGAAAGGAACCGCCTACCATAATGGAGCCTATCTTATCAACTACTTCTTTTTCTTTTCCGGCAATCAAAGGATTTTCAATCTCAAGCATATATCCGTCAATACCATACTTGACTTCATGGTTATTATTGTCCTCATCCGTATATACTGTCTTTATTCCTGTGATAACAACATTGTCTGTATCTATTTTCAGATTTACAAAATTTCTTAATTCATGGTGATTACTCGATTCTTCACTCAACAAAACTTTGCTTAATTCGTCAAAATCATAAGTGATAATCTGCAATAAACCGTTTTTGTCAATTTTTGCGTTTCCTACTGCAATCATTGCGATATGTCCGAACAACTGACGGAATGTAATGTCTGTAGGCTTTTCATTGACAACAAAATCACTGTTGGTAAATGAAGTGCTACCAAGTGAAATATCCAAAGTATTACAAGCATCCACAAGAATTGTTTGCAATGAAGCAGGATATGTAATGTTGGTAGAATAATCTCTGTCTGCCTTATACATATCATCCAAAGCGGTAATAATAATAGTTTCTCCGTATGTCTCAGGAGTTAATACCGTAAAAGTGCCGTATTCTATGCGCTCTACAGTTTCAGATAATTGAAACGTAAGATATAAACGGATTTTTGCACCAAAGAAATCATAAAATGCAAATCGTTCATCATCATTTATTATTTCAATCTGAATGTTCCGACAAACGGCAACCCCTAAAGGTATACCGCTTGTTTCAGAAGCATCAGTGACACTGTTGTTAGAAACAGTGAAATCTTTTTCTGTCAGTTCAAGAACCGTACCATCCGCAAAAGTAATCTCTGCGTTTTCTTTAAAATCTGTACGGACATTCATTAGTTCTCTAAATTCATCAGAAACATTTATCATAATGGATTATCCCCCGTCATGTTGAAAGAAAGCGATTCAAGATATTCTCCGTTTTCTTCCAAACTTCCTATGGAAAATTGCCCTTGTCCTACACGGAAAGTATCATCACGCCATATACCGTAATATGTACTGTAATAGTGCAATGTAAACGGCAATCCTTTTATGATGTGACGTAATATCTTGCTTGCTTCATCTGTGGGAATGTGAGTTGCCGTATATCCGAATTGCTCTACAGTAAAAAGTGGAGTTGCGTGCAATGTTCCGTTTTGCACTCTTGCGCTGTCGGAAGAATATGTTGTTTGGAAATTGCTCTGCAATCCTCTGTCTGGCTGATATATGTCCTCACCATTTATTCTTATTCTGTCTTGCATAATCACACCCCCTTACGCTAAATCAAATGGATTTCTACCCATTGTAGATTGTCTCAATTTTGCTTCATCAATCATTTCATCAAACAATGTTCTGCGATTAATTTGTGCCGTAAACTGATATTGTCCGCCACCACCATTACCCATCACTTCACGCATTGCCTGCTTGATTGTGTCAAGAGGTGCTTCAATGTTGGTGCCGTGTCTCTGGTCTCCCAACACCGCCATAAATGGAGCATTTGGAGGAATTACTGCACCGCTTGCAAGCATTGGTATTTTGACAGGTTTTATTAGTGGTATTTCTGCGCTTATTTTACCAACTCCCGGTATCTCAAGATTTATTCCATTAAGAGCATTTGCAATAACATCAACTGCAAGAATAACGGAATTAACCATTGTCTCAACAAAAGTCAATATTTGATTTAAAATATCTTTTATGAGATTTTTAATACCTGTAAAAATTTTGTCAAATGCCAAGCGTATTCCGTAAAGCAAATAAATCCATTTTCCTTCTTCAAACCAAGGCTTTACATCTTCATCCCACCATTTTGATATAGCGGTGTTGCTCCACCAATCAACAAAATCTTGCCATCCTTGGTCAAATGCAAACTTCATACCTTCTAACAAATTAGACCACGCATTTTCCCACCAAGGAACAACATCATTGTTCCACCAATCTTTTAAATTTCCAAAAACATCCATCTCTTCATGGAGTTTTTCTACGTCAAATTCTTCTGTTATTTCTCGACTTGTTAAATTAAATTCATTTAACGTTTTTGCATTTTCTTTCATGTATTGATTTAATGCATCTTTGTATTCCTCTATTGTTTTAAAATCTTCTGGAGTAGGCATAGAATCCATTAAGTCTTTTCTCAAGGTTCCTTTTGCTACAACTCCTGCATTAATTCCTACTGTTGCTCCTGCTCCCCCTAATATTGCATTTATCCAATCATTTTCCGTCCAATCTTTTATGTCTTTATTAAAAGTACCAAGAAAATCTTCTGCACCCTCTACCGTTAATGTTTTTACTAATAAAGCTACAGAAACCGAAATAGCAATTGCTTCTCCTATTGTTAAAGTTTTTGGTATAGCACTTGTGATTTTATTTTTTAAAACATTTCCCAGACCTAAAAATCTTGCTGCAGCAAGTGCAGATATAAAAGCTGTTTCAAATGGTGCAGTATTCCACATACCAATCCAAACTTCCGCTATCGCTTTCCAGATATTGCCTTTAAGCTTTAAAGCACCCTTTATAATTTCAAGCCATTCAATACCAGCAAGGAAATTTCCTATTTCTTCTCCTAATTTTTCCCATTCAACTTTATCAATTTCTTCCGAAATAAAATTGTAGATTTCTGTTACCAACTCAGAAATATCTTGTCCTGCGGCAAAAAAATCTCCTACTTTGAAATCGTTGAAAATTTCTTTGATTTTGCCGAAACTATCTTTCAACACTTGTATCAGCTTAGGAAATCTGTTTTCCAAGTTTGCAATCAAATCTGTGGTATCATTAACTTCATTCTTAACAACATCAGAACTACCTTCTATTTGAGAGAAGTCAAGTCCACTGCTATCTTCTAATGCGTCTGATTCTGCAAATGTCCTTATTTCATCCAAACCCGTTAAATACTTATTCTGTGATTTGGTTGCCTTGTCTGTGGCATCTGCAATGTTCTCATATCCATCCTCGATACCTTCTAACGCTTCACCGGGAGAACCGCCACCGCCGGAAGTTGACTTGCCAACAAGCAATTCTGAAAATGCCACAAAATGCTGTGACAACTGCGCAAGCTTAGATACAAGCTGATTGATAATCTTTAAAAATGGAGTAAAGATATTAATAAGAGCCTTTCCCACATTTGCTTTAAATGTGTCAAAGTTAAGGCTTAAAATCCTTGTCTGATTCGCCCAACTGTCGGATGTTCTAATAAAATCCCCTTGCGCCGCTGACAATTGGTCTAAAACAAACGCATAACGCAAAGACACTTTTTCTTGTTCTGACATTGCCTTTGTGGTTTTCCCATATCCTTTAGCCATTGCAAAGGAATCAAGAGCCGATTGCGTCATTACAACGCCCAAATCCTTGAGTGTTTCAGTTTCCCCTGTAAATACGGATTTAAGCTTTGTATATGCTTCATCCTGGGTGAGATTGTAAAAAGATGCTACATCTCCTACCATCTGTGTGAGAGTAGATGACATTGCAAATGCTTCTTCTTCCATAAAGCCAAAAGCCTTTGACATTGCTCCGAATGTTCCCACATATTTTTTAGCCATTGTTTCTGAAAGTCCTGCCGCTTCTGCCGCACCTTTTGCAAACTCATTTACATCTTCACTCATGGAAGTAAATGTTACATCAACTACGTTCTGCACTTCTTCCAAATCGGATCCTAATTCAATGGCTGATTTTCCAAATTTAACCAACTGACTTATTCCAAAAGTGGCGGCAATAGCAAGTCCTAATTTATTAATAGCACCTGTCAAGCCGCCCATTTGTCTTTTCATATTATTTACGCCTTTGCCAAAACCTCTTGTATCGACAAGCGTATCAATTATAACCGAACCGTCACTTCTACCATTTGCCATGATAAATACCTCTAATTCTTAAGGTTAGGGGCATCCATCAAACTGAATGCCCGATTACTTCTGTTTGTACCCAAAATAATCACGAAGCACATCTTTTTCCTCGGTGCTTCTCTTATCTTTCTGCTTGAAATCAATCAAAGACTTATTATCGTTGTAAAATTCCTGTTCCCACTTCTCCAATTTCTTCCCACTTGCCTTTTTTTGACGGATATGTACAATGTTGCTAAACAAGCTTTCCCCAATTTCCATATACGCACCTAAGAACGTCCACCAATGGATATGCTTCTGCGCTCGTATTTCGCAATTTAAGACACGATTTATGGCGGGTATAAGAATAGGTGCATCTTGCTCCCAATCCATCGTTTTAGGCTTTTTACGGTCATCAGAAATACCCATACAAATAAACTCTGTAACCTTTTCTAAGGCTTCTTGCATATGCTCCAAAGGAATATCGTCACATTGCGGAAACATTATTTCTAACATTACCCTATTTTGCATATATGCCGTCACTTGTTCATCTTCATCTGTCAACTCTGGGTCAGAAAGGGCAGTGAACAAATCTAACACCGCCCTATAATCTGTCCTGATTTCATAATCAACACCGCCAATGTTTAGGCTTGTGGGAAAATCCCATGCGCTACCCATGCAGATTACCCATGATACTTAGAAGTGTGCTTCTTTATTTTACTGTTAATCTTCTTGACGCGCTCCCCGGTCTCTGCGTTGATTGCCTGACCGATTGCATCAATAACAGTTTCAATAAAAAACTGTCCGCTTGCCAAAGGAGAAAACGGCCCCATAATGGAGAAAAAGTTTTCTGCCACATCTGCATCTAACAGATAGTTAATTTTCTCATAGACTACCGCTTCAACCTCTTTTAAAGCCTCATACAAGCCTTTTTCGTCTTCCTTGGCAGAAATATCTAACTCCAACTTTTCCAAGGCTTCTACAACCTCTGCGTGCCTTTTAATGATGTTTGTATCAGAAGGATTGAAAGAAAACTGACCAAGCAGCTTATCATCCTGATTGACAATATCGTATGTCTTATATCCGTCATTGATTTTGATTACGTTTCCCATTCTTTCATGCCCTCTCTTTCAATTAATCACTCAATGATGCTCCGCTTGCCGCCGTGAATACAGGCGCACCTGCCTGAACGGATTCTGCTGTTACAGTACCCTTTACATATGCTCCATCAAAATCAACAGTGAACGGAATATTAAAGCCCTCGGTACCGCCACCGTAAGAAGTAGGAGTTACCTTTACCTCACGGAGATATGCGGTATTCTCGGTTGCTTCGGTGTCCTCAACAATAACCTCTAACATAAGTGTCTTTCTTTCATCACCGCTAATCTGCTCCATAACAATATCTCTCATGTGAGGATAAAGCTTGCTGTCAGTATTTGCATACCAAGGATCAGCGGACATGGACGGAGTAAATCCGTTGTCAGTGGTCTTTGTCTGACCAAGAATGTTCTTCATCTGTGTGGTATCAGGATTCATCTCAACGGACATATCCTCAATATCATCACCCAAAATCTCAAAAATTGCCTTGTCTGCGTCTGCTACTTTCTTGTTCCATTTAGAATCAAGATAATGTGCTAATGCTTCTCTCTTTAATTTCATAAAAAAATCCTTTCTACCTATAATTTTTAAAAGGTGTGTAGGTTAGCGATAACACTCCAAACGTGCTACCGGGTTAATAGTTACTCTTTTTCTTTTAAAATAATTACATAGCCACCTGCGTGAAATATGTTGTCATCTGTTATAGATGTAATTAATCCACCATCAGATGTTTTAACAATGATTTCCGATATTTCTTTACCGCCGACTTTCATTGTATACCTCCTTATTTGCGATATTCATATTGATACCGGGCAGATATGTAAATCGCCCAATTTTCGCTTTGATTATCATTGACGGTATCAAGATATGCAGGTGTTTGTCTGATGATTGAAAGAAATTTCCGTCCGTCTGTCAGCGGCGGATATTCTTCTAACTGATACTCTTTTCCGTCAATCAATACCTTTTTCTGCTCAAGCCATTTACCAAGTGTATCAAGCCACTCCTTAACCTTGGCTTTTCGGTTTTCATTCAAACCGCTTGCCCGATAAATCACATAAAACGGATAAAGGCATACTTCTGTGACTTTTCCCGTTACGGAACGTCTTTCTGTTTCAATTACAGAACCGCTTATAGGAAACATGGCTTTACCGCTATCCTCTCCCAAAGTGGAAAAAGCAATTTCATCACTCGTAGATAGTGCCGGATATTGATTGAGCAATTCCCTCAAAGCGGAAGTGACAGCATCATAACCGTCAACGTCATATTTAATTTGTTTTTCTGCCATCTACTTTCTCCACAAGGAAACAGTGTTCTGTATTAACAGAAATCATGTTTCCCTCAATCTTGATTAACACATTGGTTACGTTATCGATTCCAATATTTCTCCCGTTTATAGAAAAAATACCTTTATCAACGTTAATATGTATTTCTTTAAATCTTTCAGGCATATTATCCACCTCCGGCAATCTTCTTAACTGCTTTCACCCATGATTTACCATGATTTTTCTTTGCTTCGTCAAACCAATGGTCTGTTACTTTCGGATTGTGGCTCTTGTCATAGTCCAAATCCTTATCAGTAACAACCTTTTTTGCTCCCGGTCTTGCCCAGGGTGAATTTGTCTCCGGGTCTACCATGACTTTTCCCTCATACAGAAAACGTCCAAACGGCGGTGCCGCCGCATAAACTGTACCACTTCCGGCAATAGCCGCACTCATGGCTTTGGTGACATTAATAAATGTTCCCGTCTGATGTGGCATATACGGTTGCATAGAAGTCATAACCATACTATCAAGTACATATTGCGCTTTTCCGTATTGCTTCTCAAACCTCGACAAGTCCACATCAAGTTCAATGGTCGCATTCCGTCCTGCATCTTCCTTTTTGTAGTTGTACCGAACATTTGCAATCATTTTCCGCCTTGCCATAACTACGCCCCCATTATCTGAAATGTGGGAATGGTTGTGTACGGACCACCAACGGAAGTAATGGCAAAAACAAAATCGTAATTGTCATTCATGTAGTTGTAAAAACCACCATCATTGTCAAAATCATCATCCGCAATCGGCTCCGTAGTGGGATATTCTCCCAACATGAAGAAGTCAAAGTCCGTACCGCTTGTAAATGTAAGGCTGTCTGCCAACTTATCATTGGTCTGACGTTCCCATTCTTTTGGTGGAAGATAAGGCTTGTCAGCTACCATAATATTACCGTCCACAGTCTGATAATGAATGTTCAGAATGGCATTGTCCTTACTCTCTGCTCCGTACTTTGCCACAATTGCCGCTTTGTCAATCAGAAGATTTACTCCATCAATGACAGTAGGGTACCACATATCCCCTAAACGGCTTTTATAGTAGTTAAAAAGCGTTATTTTGTCAGAATACATGATACCCCTCCTTAATGTCTTAGATACGGCTCGTTTAGAGCATTGTTACTCTTTATTGAATCTTTTCCACAGTTCGGAAAATTTCTCCCAACCATACATTGCCACAAATGCAACAATGAATCCTGCCATGATAGCGGCAACAATCATGTACCATACGATAGCCTGCTGAATGTACTGCATATATGCCACAAAGGCAATTACGGTTAAACCTATTGACAGTACAAAGACAAGAATATCCGTAGGCACCTTGGAAAGAACGCTAACACCCTTAAAAACCTGCGTGATTATTGATACAATAAATGCCAATGCACCAACCACCGCTAAAAGGGACGTAATGCTTGTGATTGCAATTTCCATGTTATACCTCCACTTTGCAAGGGTATCTTCCGCCAAACAGAAGATTCACTCCGTTTGCATCCGATACACCGCTTAATCTGCTTGTAATAAACTGATACACTGCCATATCTCGGCTGTGCAAATCCTTTATTGCGTTGCTAATGGCCGTATCAGCACTTTTACCTACTGCATAACTAATTGATTCATTTCCTGCCGATACAGAACTGACAACCTTACCTTGCAAACTTCCGTCTGCTCGTTCGGTATACTGTCCTACGCTGTTTGCGTTGCGCTCTGCATCCTCAATTTTTTTGAGAAATTCCACTAAAGCACATACGCACCGTTTGACCGCTTCTGCATCTTCTTCATTTGTCGGAAATGCCACCTTCAGTTTTCGCACTTCATCAACTCCGCTTGTAGCTTTGTCGATTTCTCTTTCAGCATCCCAACCGATTCTTTCAAAATCCGATTGCTCCATTGCTTTATTTCCGTAAAGGTTTTTGTAATATTCATAATAAACATATTTCATACCACATACCCCCTTACTGCTGTGCAATAAACTCCGCTATAATATCAGCCTTTTTGGTTGATGTAATGCTATAGCCTAATTCATCAGCCAAGGCCTTAATCTCTGAAATTGTCATATCATTAAGGCTCTCGGCTGTATAGGCTCTATTTAAGCTATAGCCTGTTATTCCCCCAATGTTGCCGCTTCTGCGCCGGACACGGTAACAACTGCGATTGCATCGATAAACTCAGCAAACAGGGTAAGACCCATAATTGCAAATGCCTCGGAGACAGCAGTGTTGTAATTGCCCTGGGTATGGAAACCGATAAGATTGGTTTCGCCTGCGCCAGTTCTGTATACCAGACCAGCCTTTGCAAAGTCGCTCTCTGCAGGATCTACATAATACATAACAATATTCTCAACAGGTGTTGCAATGATTCTACCTCTTGCCACTTCGTCATCAGACAAAAGGAAGATGGTATTGAATCCCATGAAATCTTTGATGTACTGGAAGCCAAACTGATTCTGAACGGTAATGTTGGCAGAACCAAGGTACTCATACACATCAAGCACATTTACAAAACCAACAACGCCGGTCACATTTTTGTGCATCTTCTTAAATTTGTTGATTACAAGACCCTTAGCCATAGCAAGACCCATCTGGAAAGTGGTCTGTGTGCTTGTAAGCTCACCGGTATTCAGATAGTCATAGAATCTGCTGGTTACATTGGTCTGCAACTCAAACAAGAACTGGTCATCAGTCATCTGCACAGCGTTCTCGTAGCCGTGGTCTTTGATTGCTTCGATAGATACCGCTTTAGCGTACTTTTCGATAGTCATTTCATCATAGGTCTTTTCCTTTACAGTAAACTTGCTGTAAGGGATTTCCTCACCTTCTCCAACCTCACCGCTCTGCAAAGTACCTTCTGCATACTTGCTCTTAAGAATTGCACCGGGCTGTTTCTTAATAGGACGCATAATACCGAGAATCTCTCTCAAATGCTCCCAATTCTGTTCAAAACGAGATACAAAATCAATCTCTCTTGCGGTCACCTGAATGTCCGCTGTCATAATTAAATTATCCTTAGCCATAAAAATAGTCCTTTCTACCCTTTGATTGATAGACAGGACTAAAAAACTCCCATCTACCTATAACTTTTAGGGATTTACTAGGTTAGCAACGGTACTTCTCTCGTACCGCCGGTTACTGTTTGAAGATACTATTCATACAAGCCTAAGTTTTCCGCAATTGCTTTCTGTCTTGCGCTTGCATCCTTAATCTTGTTAATATCTTCTCTTGTCATTTTTCCATTGCTACCACCGTTCTGATTGTTCATAGAAGTGGTAAATCTTGCTCGATTTTCTTCGGCTTTGTTTTTGAAAATACCTTCTTTCTGCTTACCTTCTGCATCGGTAATCATACTTTTAAAGATACTCTCAATGGACTTGCCTTTTGCAGAATCTTTTTCCAACTCTTCCATAAGAGCATTTCTGTAATGGCTTTCAGTAATTTCATTCAAGAAATCATACACTTTTTCTCCCTTTTCATTTGTAGAAGATAAAAATGTATTGATGGTCTTTTCCCACTCTACCTTGGCCGCATCTTTTGCCCTTGCTGACTTTTCATCATTCAGTTGAGTTGTCAGAGTTGCAATCTGTCCTTTAAGGTCAGACACATCCACGTCCTTAAAACCGTCAAGTTTTGTCTGAACATCATCGAGAGATTCTTTGTATTCGTCTCTCTTTTCTACAACCTTGTCATATTCTGCCTTGGTTTTGTAGTTTTCGTTCATCTTCTTTTTTAAGTCCGCTTTTTTTTCTTCGGGAACCTCAATTCCCAATTCTGCTAAAATCTGTTCATAGTTCTGCATAAAATATCCTCCTAAACGATTTCTTTTAACTGTCCGTCAACAGTAATGGATTTAGACAGATAAACCTCTGTCAAGGTAATATTGCGGTATGGATTTGCACCATACATGATTTCTTTCTTCCACCATTGGTATAAATCATCGGATGTTGGGATTGCGTCTACCTATTCCGCCACGCAACAATGCCGCCCAGACCTTTATCCCTGACTACGGCAAATCCCACCAAGCCTTGTGACGGCTCTTTAATCAGCTTTCCGCTAGTGGGAAGGAGTTTTCCAAAAGCAAATGCGCACCTCGGAAATTGCATCCGCTTTTCAACCTCCGGCATTAACCGTTTCTTTTAAGGAAGTGCGCTTTGGAAGGAGGTGTACCAAAATGCCAAAAAGTACACTGCATGAAATAATGGAAAACGTCCACAATATGATTTTATCATTGGTGAAATAATATTTTGTGTACACGTTACGGAATTTGAGCAAGAAAAAAGAGTAGATTTCTCTACCCTTTCTTTTCTGAATTTAACCATTGAATTATTTTTTCTTCATCCCAACGAACATCAGTATATTTTCCATCAATGCAAAGATGCAAATATGGTGTTGTATCGTCCTCGTAGTATATGCTTCTTTTTAGAAACTCCGCCATTTCTTTAATAGGCATATTTCTAATATATTCATAATTTGTCATGCGCTACCCTCTTTCAATGCAATCAATAATGTATTGGTTTAGTGACTTATAGCCTTTTCCCTCTGCTTTTGCTTTGTATTCATCCTTTTTCCCTTTTGGAACCGTGATAAATAATCGGTCATAATTATTCTCATTATACTTTCTGCTTGCCCTCTTTTGTGATTCCGAATATGCCATACACACACCACCTTTCTTGATAGAATTGTAACACATAAAAAATACTAACGCAAGTATAAAAAAGTGTTGACATTATACTAACGCTAGTATATAATACAATTACAAGGAACACATAAACAACTTGAAAGGATAGGTAAGGGATATGATTAAATTAAATAAGCAGGTTGAATCTTTAGAAAACGTAGTTGAGAAGCTAGAAGAACAGATTGAAAAATTACAAGAAAAGCAAGAAGCCATTGAGGATAAAGCAATGGAACACGATAGAGATATGACAGAAAAAGAGCAAGAACGCTATGACAAATTAGAAGAACAAATTGAAGAGTTGCAAAATGAAATTGATGAAATTGAAAATGCTCTTGATTATTTGAAAGACTATTGCGATTAATCTCACAGCTGACCATATCGGCTATACGGTGGAAACTTGAAACGTGTATTTTATGGAGGGATTGAAGATGGCAGAAATTAAATTTGAATTATTGGACAATAGACAGAAAGAAGCTATAAATAAGGTTGTGGAAGAGTGCAGAAAGCAGACTAAAAAAGTACCGAAATTATATTATATTGACTTATATACTACTGGAAGAGTACCAGAATATATAAGAAATTGCGGAGATATTATATGGGAAATGTTGGCGTAAAGGAGGAACAATAGTGAGCAGAACCATAACATTAACAGATGAAGAAATAGATTGCTTTAATTCTTATATTGAAAGCGAAAAAGTAAGCGTATCATTTGGAAATACTGATTGGAATGGAATTTATAGAAAAATTGTAGGCGATAAAGTTAGTGACTACGCAAAAGAAAAGATGGATAAATATTTTGAATAAGTCAATAAAACTACTGATTCAAAAAGAATTAGGGCAGTCTTAAAATAGACCGCCCCTTTTTATTATCTAATGTTTTGCAACTTAGACATAAATTTTCCAATTAACTCACGTTCTTCACCCGTCTCGCTATCGCGATACATCTCTTTGATTTTCTCCGTAAAATCGTCCATGTAGTCTTCAAGGCTTTCCATCAATTTCTGTTTGCCATCCATTGACTGATTGCTTCTGTATGACTGTTTAGCGTCCATATAGCGGTCATACATAGAATAACCACCATCATTCTGTGAATAACCATTTTCACGGCTATAACCACGTCCACGACCGCCACGACCTCTTGCATAAGACTGACCGCCCATACCATCTTCACGGCTATATCTTCCCATTCTGTCACGTTTGCGACCACGCATAGCATAATCATCTTCCATCATGGAATAGTCACGCTCGGAATAACCGCCTTGCATTTCCATCAATACGGTATCGTAATACTCTCCCTTGGTCTCCCAATACTCGGTATTTTTCAAATCCTTGTACATATCCACAAGTTTATAAGCGGTTTCCAAATTGGAAGTGGTCAAGCCCTTTTCTGCAATCTTGCCAAGCTCTGATTCAATCAGTTCGCAAAGTTTTTTCATCTTTTCCATAACTCACACCCCCTTATGCCACTCTAACCACAATGAGGTTTGCATTCTGTACCTCGATTGCCTGGTCGGAAGTATTCTCTACTGCGATTGTTACACAGCATCCGCAAGGAACATCAATGTATGCCTGTGCTGATACGTTAAAAAATGCTTCTGTTGCCGTAGGAGTTACAATCATTTCGGTAGATGCAAGTGCTTCTCCATCAATGGAAATTGCTACAGAAATTTCTCCAACAGTTCCGTCTGCCGGAATCTGAATGTTTCCGCTAAATGCAACCAAGTATCTTGCTCTTTGCGGACCATTACCGCCTTGCACTCTAACAATACCGCTACCATCTCTATGCGTAATACATTTTGTAGGGCATACGGGTGTTTCTGTAAATAATACGTTGTCATTTTCTTCTACTGTTTGTAATGCAACGCCTAAAAATTCTGCCATAAATATATCCTCCAAATCTGCAAAAAGGGCAGACCACTATTAGCCTACCCTTAATGCGTAATAATGACTTAATCCGTCATACATTCCCACTAAGGGAAAGTTACAGTACCTATTCAGTTTTTAGTAGTTACCGCATCCGCAACCGCAACCGCTGTTGTTGCTATATCCGGTATACTGTCCGCAACAATTTGTCGGGAAAGATACAGGAGTAGGAGCATTTACAACGTATGCAGGTACGGGACAATCAGCACCTAATCTTCTGATAAGTTCTGCTGTCTGCGCTTCCTGATTTGCGGTAATAAATGCATTCTGTGCGCTCTGGCTTGCCTGGAATCTTAACGCCTGATTTTCTGCCTGTAATGTAGAAATCTTATCCTGAGTTAAGAAGTCAAGGATTGCTCTTGTATTGCTGTTGTTGGATTCCAGAATATCTCTGGTGTTGGTGTTCATAGCATTGTTAAGGTCGCACAAACCTCTTGCAATGTTAAAGTTCACACCATCAATACCTCTCTCAATGTCGCAGCAACATTTTGCTATCTGTGTGCTAACCTGATTGAATCCTGCTTGTGTCTGGTAGCCAAGATTGCAAAGTGCAGAATCTACACCGTAAAATCCGCTTGTAATGGCATTGTTAAGAGCATAGGTGCTGTCGCAAATACCCTGTGTAATTCCGTCAAGCTTGGTAATAACTGCCTGATTCTGCAAATCTGCTCTTGTAGCACATCCGCAACCACATCCACAGCTAGATCCTGCGGCATAAGGAATATACTGTGCAGAAGAACCACTTCCAGAACCGCCGCCATCATTCCCCCAACCGCCACGGCCAAATAAGCCAAACAGCAAGAAAAGAATAATCCATGCGCCCCAGTCACCACCAAAGCCGCCGTTTTTGTTTCCACCGCCGCCATTTGTCACTGCCGCGATGTCCGTTAATGAGTAACCATTTTCACCCATAATAATAATCTCCTTCGATTATGATATATTTACAAACCGTGTGCACCCGGCATTGTACTAATTAAACTCTGACAGCATTGATTGAAACTGCTGTGCCATCTGTTGTGCTTGATTTAACTGCTCTTGGCTGATAGCACCGCTTTGCAATAATTTATTGATTTCCTCTTGTGGATTTTTCCCTTGCATCTGCTGTCTGAATGCTTGAAACTGTTGAATAATATTGCCGTTTGTCATATTTCTACCGCCAAGAGCGTTAAATATCGGATTGCTCATCAGAAGATACCCCCTTTGATTTTGTTCGTGTTGGTTTTGGTGGAATTTCTTTTTCTGTCAAAGAATCCAATCTATCCATAATGCTTTCATATTGACGTTTTAAGCACTCGTATTCTTCACGCTTGACATATTTACTATCTAACTCTTTAAAGTCGCTATTTAAGGCTTGTGGTGCGTTCTGCGGTATGTTTGTGACCTCGTTATATTCAAAAACACGCAAGTTTGGCATACCTGCATTATCTGCGGACTTTAAATAAAATCTGCTACTGTCGGAATCCATCAATAATACAGTACTATTAGGTGCCACAAGATAAGATTTCGCTCCTACCTCGCCAGATACCCACAATAAGCCTTGGTTGACTTGCGGTGCCGGAGGTTGCATTTGCGGAATATTAACACTTTGCTGATAACTTTGCAGCTGCGCCAATCTGTCTTGATAAGGCTGTGGCATTGGTTGATAATTGGAATAGTTCTGAATAGTCGGATAAGGTTGCATCTAATTCCTCCAATCTGTGAATTTCGCACAATATGTCTTTCTCGTCATTTGATAAATAAGGGTTGAATATGTTTTTCATGATTATATTTTCTCATAAAAAATAGACCTCTGACAGACCGATAAAGTCCATCAAAAGTCTATGGAAAGTACACGCTTTATTTTGCTGTTTATCTTTTGGCTTTTCTGCTTAATGGACGATACGGATAAATTCATCCGCTCCGCACATTCCTCCAAAGGTATATTATTGGCTCTCATGTCAAACAAAGCCATTTCATCAGATGTGAAATTACATTCTTGACGGAAGTATTCAACCTCACGTCTTGTAAAATCACAAATTTTCAATTATTCATCCCTCATTCATTACAAAAACGAATTGTCATCGTTGTGAACATCATACATTCTCTTAATATTGCTTATGGCCTTATGCGCTAGGTTATTTCTGAAATTGGGATTGCGCTTGCAGAAAGCTTCATAAATATCAATATCTACCATAATTTGGTCGTAATGCTCTTTTGTGTGAAGTATTCCATGCCGTATCTCATCATCAAATCTCAATATGCGGTACCTTGAGGACATGGCAGCATTTTCATTTACTTCTGTTTGAACATTTGATATTTTTTCTGTCAAAGCGTCAATCTGCATTCCCTGGGTATCTATTTTCTTCCTTAATTCCTTGTTAAAGATATTTCCTATCCAACTCCAAGGATTAATTTTGATTTTAGAAAACTCAATTAAACTCATTAATATTACAAGTCCAACGGCTCCAACTCCCAAGTTTTCTCTAACCATTATAAAAATATCATAAGCTGTCATTTGTACATATTCCTCACTTTATCGTTTTGTTTATCTTTTATGCCAATAGAACATGGGGATTTCCTTACCGCTATCCCAACTGTCATAGTAATATCCGTCAATCACGCACACTACATGACCTTCAATCGCAAGTATGTATGTTCCTTTCGGATTATCTTGGCAAAAGTCCTCTACTGTATATATCCGCTTTCCGTGTTTGCCTATGAGATACTGACCGAATCCCTTATCTTCCAAATAAGCACCAAATACATGGTTTGCATTTGGCATATCGCATAATTCAAACCCATAAGCGGCTAATCCTGCGTAAGTGGTTTCCCAATCCTGGTCTAATGCCTTTGAAACGGCTCTGATTGCACAGTCACCGACTCTTGATCCAAGTGGATTAGGATTGTAAATTTTCCAATAAGACATATTATTCACCTCTTTTCTATTAATTATTTTTTAAGGTAACTAATTGTCTTTTGTATTTTCATACCTTTGTGCAGCACCCCTTGCAGCTGCCGCTTGCTTTCTATCCCATTTAGCCGTCTGTAATCTGTCCGCCAATGGTCTAAGGCCGTTCTCTGCGCAATAATCAGAATATGCCTTGTTCTGCTTCTGTAAAAGTGCCGCTTTTCTCTGATAGGCCATATCAAGTTCAAACTTCACCTGTTCATTCGGGCATTTATCTAAGGCTTCTTTTAATCCCATGACCTCACGCTTAGTATCACGGATTCTTCTCTCAAGTACCCTCTGCCTTTGCTCTTTTTCGTACTGTTCAAGGTTTTCCTCACTGTCAAACTGTTCAAATGGATTATCCATTCCCTCAAACCAAGGGCTGAAAGAATGGCGGCAATTCGCACCGCACAATCCGCTTACGGAACCGTACCCCGTTGACTGTACAAAATCAGGATACTCTGCACTTCGTCCGCTTCTGCTAAACACCTTGCCTTGCCATACCTGATGAGATGGTCTTGCACCTAAATGACTTGAAGTAATCACCAAATCAACGTCCATTTCATCCATTCTTGCTGTCTGAATCTGTGCTGTTGCTTGAGATATTCCAGTACGAACAGCACGCAATGTAGCCGTTTCTATTGTATCTTCATGTCCTGTTGGATATTTTATAGTTACTCCATCAGAAACAATATTGTTAAGCACTTCCTTGACCGCTTGTGTGTAGGACAATGCACCAGTGCTGACAAGGTTATATGCTTTGTCTACTTCTGACAAAAACAATCTTTGTGCTTGTTCCGCTGTGGTGCGCGTGAAGTTGCTCCATTCCCCCAGAGTGGCTTCGTAATTCCGTTGCATCAAACGGATTAACTCTGGCGATTGTGTCAATGGAGTAGGAGAAAGCCCAACTGACTGATATATTTTATCGTCATAGTCCAAAGCCTTTACTCCTGCATATTCCATAGCTTCGGCAATTTCCGTCTGCTGTAACTTGGTTGCCTTGGCAATGTCCTTTTGAATATCTTCCAACAAATAACCTGCCTGTTGGAGATTTTGGATGTTCCACTTGTCCGTAGCTGTCAGAAGATAATCTTCCCCTCTACCAATACGGAGCATAATACGGTTGACTATCCGCTTTACTATATCGCTATGAAGTTGCTCTGATATGTTTTCAGCACCCTCGCTGATATGTAAAAGATAATTTGGGTCAAGCATATTATACTCCGTTTACTATTATATTTTTGTACACACTATTCCTCACTTCCAAATAATGTCGGCTGTTTGGGTGTTGCTTCTGCTATCATTGCTTTTGCATCCGACTCACTCATTCCTTCAAACTTCACATAGTACATCCAAGGTGGCACATCTCCCTGAATACGATACTTCCACCAAGAAGCCTTATCTTCTTCGTAAGAATATGTGATATCTCCCCAATTAAATGCATCACCAAGGTTTTCCTTAAGGCTTTCATAAGTAGCGCACCACGCTTCTGCCGGAATATTAGTGTAAATGTCTGCAAACTTAGATACCCCGTAAAGCAATTTGATTACTGCATCTCTCAAAGGGTCACGCAAATTCTTTATTGTACGAATTGTACTCTGGTCATCAGCTTCAATCTGTGTCGCTGTAACCATTCCTGTCTTTTCATCCAAAACAAAGAATCCTTGGTCAAATCCTAATTTGGTAGAAATCATTGCAAGAATGGAATTAATATCCTGTATTCTCTGCTCTGTCAGAAGCGTTGCAACGTGTTCATCAACTTTGCCCTCTGTACTTCCGGCACCCATCTGCAATCCTTTTAGGAATCTAGGAAGTTTAATGTTATGCTGTTCTGCATACATAACTGCTTGCTGTGGAATAAAAGTAATGTGCTTACTATCTTCCACTTCTGCACTCTTACGGCTCCAAGCAATATCTAAATCTTTTAATTCTTTGTCGCACAATCCCCAAAACGGAAGTTTTAAAGGGCTGTCACGGTCAATGCTGTTTGGCTTTGGATTGGCATAGTAAGCAAATAGAGGGATGTCCACATTCTCAATATACACATCCGGCAAAAGGTTAGCCCACTCTGCAACCTCTGACAGATTGCAAGGGTCTCCTTTGGAATTGGCAGAAGTGCTTTTGTATGCTCTGTTGCTTACTGCATATACTTTGTTTTCTTCGTCGCTTTCAAATCTGTGGTATTCAAACTTGGTATATGTTTTTTTATCCATGTGCTTACGATTAACAAACACACATCCAAGTATATTGCCGTTGCTATCCCAATCTGTAGGAATAAAAGAACCAGGATAGTAGTAGTCGAGATTATCACCATTTGGCTTAAACATAATACCGGCATTACCTAAAGCATCAGATACCTTTTCGTCAATTTTTTCCATAAGGTAATCTGCAACTTTCTGTAAGTACTTACCCCTTGCACTGTCTGGAAGATTTATACCAATATCAAGCGTAACAAGACCAGACGTAACATCATCAATAAACTGTGCAAAGTTGATAGATTCAATATCATCCTCTGCATCAAGCCAAGGTGGATTACCGCCGGTAATGTTGTACCACTGATTGATAAGTGAATCCATTTTGCTGTTAGAACTAATGTCAATTCCGAAAACGTCTTTTGCTTCTTTTCTCAAAAACATCTTTCCAAAAGTCTCCTTTATCCATCTGATTAATCCCATATCTATACCACCCATACATTATAGGCTCTTGCGACTCCGTAAACGTAATATCGCAAGGCATCAAGATGATGGTCATTCTCTTTTATAACCACATCATCATTTGTTTTATCATCCCATGAATATTGCTGAAATTCTTTTATGGTTTCCACGCAACTTTCATGTATTGACAGAAGGCCATAATTGAGGTACTTTGTTACTTCTTGTATTCCGTTAAGCACATCATTATTTGCGCCCTCTACAATGTACTTACCGTATTTGATTATTGTCTGAATAAATCCTGCTGCGGATGGGTCGACAACAACTTTTTCAACTGGTAAATCTCCTATAGCATCATCAAGCAATTTATAATATGCTTCGTTATCAAGTCTGCCGTTCTTACGTCCATCATGGTGTACCTCTTTAATCATGCGTGATTTTCTACCGTCAAACTCAAATATATTTATTGCAAAAGCATTTACTGTACCATAGTCAATAGTAACAAAGTATCTACAACCTCTCACACGCTCTATTTCGCCTTTAAAGACGTGCTTTTCTCTACTGAACATTGGATATACCAATCCCTCGGCTAAAGCCCATTCTCCAAGGATATAACGCTTGTAGTACACACTTCCTTCATACTCTTTGCAAAGATTCTTTACAAAGTCAGGGTCAAGGAATGGATTATCAAATATGGTGTAGTGCTGTACATATGTATCAAAGTCTTTACTGTCAAGAAATTCCTTTAGCCAATGGTTCGGGCCTTGTGGGTTCAATGCTCCATCAAAACACGAATACGGCTTATCCAAACGAGACTTAAGCATTTCAAATACTTCCTCGTTCCAATCTGCAACCTCATCACCATAACAATATTTAATACTACTACCTCGGAGCTTTGATACCTGGTTTACTTTTTCTGCGCCAAGGCAATATACAATTTCTCCAAATACATAGCATTTGTTCTCATTATTTATGTTCCCTATATATTCAGAACCCCATATATCTCTCATGGGCTGTAATATATTTCTCTCAATAGTTGCCTTAGAAACGCCCATTATTAAGGACAACCCCTCTAATCCTATTCTTGCTCTTATTCTTTGTGGAATTAGGTAATAGTCCATATATGATTTTCCAGAACGTGTAGCACCAGTCTTAATATTCCAACGGTGATTGCAGTTATCAAAAAACTCGTTTTGTTTTTCGCTGAATCCCTTTCTATATGTCATTTCCAGCACCACCTAACTTTTCTAAAACCGCATCAAGCCGCTTTAGAGCATCTTCATCTGCGTTATAAACCGGATTATCTCTCCAATCCTTAGCTTTTCTATTCTTTAACCAAAATATCTGTGCTGTTGTGTCCGGTACTACTTGCTTTTTAGTGACTTTGCGCTCTGTCAATATGCCTAGTTCATACTTCTCTGATATTTCCTCGTATTCATACCCTAAAGCACGTTTAAGAAGTGCATTTTCCACTTGACGGTCAATTATTTCCTTGCCTTTTTTTAAGGTGTCGGAAATGTCGGAAAATTGCTTTTTCCATTCATATAAAGTATCTCTGCATATCCCCATATTTTCCGCAATCTGTTCTTCTGTAAGACCGTCTCTAGCCCATCCCTCTATCTTAAGCAGACCTTCCGGCTCTAGCCACTCTTGATATTTGCCTTTTGCCATTAAATCTGCTCCTTTCCTCTAAAATAAATAAAAACACTCCACATCCTATAGTATCTCAATACTATTTTAAGGTATGTGGAGTGAAAGTTTGTGTACACGTTATTCAGTTTTACATCAATCTCATATTGTGTTTTGCTTCGTGTTTTGCCCAACAATCAATATATCTGTCAGCATCTTCTTTCTTAGATACTAAATACTTTCTGTATCTCTTTATCAGTGGCATCATTTCTTCTGTATAAATATCACTGTTAATATTATTCCAAATATCCATGTAAATAGTATTGTATTTATGGTTCGGAACATAATCAAAAACATCTGAATGTACAATCTCAACTTTTTCATTCAACGGAAGTTGATTTGCGATAAGTTCAATAACTTCCTTGTTTTTCTCAACAACAGTTATTTGTTCAACATCTTCCTTATCTTGGATTGCCAAAATTATCAATCCTATACCTAACCCACCAATTAAAACATTTCCGTGTGCGTTCATAACAAAACTTCTATTAGTCCTTTTTTCCATAGGTGTGTCCGACATAACACAATTCCATCCATTTGTAAGCCTTACATAATCTCCGCAAGGAATACCGCATCTTACTCTTGCATAAAAATCATTTTCTTTGATAGTGTAATGAGTTAATTTAAAATTACCCACTTCTCCATCTTTTAATATTTCTGACATGTTTTTATACATCTTATCCTTCCTCTCCCTTCAACAATTCATCAATGCAAGCGTTGTATCCATCTACAATAAACTGTTTTAAAACGCTATCCATAATACTGTCCCTGTCTTTGCATTTCTCCATTATGGAATTTAAGTTCATGCTATCTTTCTTCACTGGCAACTCACGCAACGGGCACCAATCTTGTCTTTCATCTTTTGGATATGGATAATTAATACTTCTACCATTTGCTTTACAAGTCATATCACTATAATGCGAACCAAACAAAGGGCATTCATCACAACTACTCGGCATTTCCAAAACTAAAACTGCTTTTCTCATGCTATTCACTCTCCATTCTTTTCAATGCCTGCTCTGCTTCTTCTTCGGTCAAAAACCAAATCTGTCCAAACTCATTAAATGCGACCATTGTATATGTATCAGGGTCTTCGTATACCTTAAAACAAGCACAATCGACATCATCACATTCTGCCAAACCGCAAATGTGTCCTTCATCAATCCAATAATGGTTTACGATGTATATGTGAGTTCCCACCTTACAAGGCAACTTCAAAAGCAATCCTTGTTCCTCTGCGTCCTCATACTGTTTCAGTTTTGAGTAAAACAATCTTTTATCAACATCTTCAAAATACATATCGCAACTTGTCAATCTCTCCATACTATTCTCCTTTCAGTAAATCGTGATTGTCAAATATGTTGCCGATAATACTATCAATAATATCCACGTTATCTGCTAACATTGGGGAATCAAAATAAAAATCTCCAATTGGTTGTAAAATATAACCACTATAATTATCTGAGAAGATTACAATTGCTCTATCTGTTGTACCAATCCAAACAACATCATTCTCCCAAATCTTATTGCCGTTCTTGTCGGTAAGTCCTGTGAACTGGCAGATGGTGTCAGTACCAACTTCAACCGCTCTCCAATCTCCATAATATGTTGCTATTGCTCTTAATCGTGTTTTATCTTCTGGTGTAGAAATCCAACTTCTTACCTCGCCCATGTATGGACTTTGAATTAAGTGACCTTCTACCCACTCGCCATTATCAATTCTTTTTGCCTTAAATAATATTTCTCTCATTTCTTCCCTATCCTTTCCACCACCAACCACAAGCCTTTTACTCCGTCTTTCTCGTACATAAAGTCAGTGGTTATGTTTTCCTTCTCCAGTTCCGTCATGGTGTTTATCATATCGTCTGCATCATGGCATTTTATTGTATCGCCTACTTTTAACATTCTTATATCTCCCAAATTCCATAAAGTATCATTTATTCTGTAACTCATTAAGCATATATTCCATATCTCTTATAAAACCATCAAAACAATACTTCATAAATAGTTCTTCGTTTGATATTTTTTCTCTTCTCAAACCGCAATAACCAAAATCGTCTTGTGAACACTTATAACAATAATCAACATCAATTATCCTTGTTGCATCAGAATATATTTTCCACATTTCAGAATAATTGTTCCTTTTTCTTGCTTTCTTTGCCTTTGACAGATAATGTCTTAATGCGTTTTGTTCGGTCATGTATCTTTCACTTGTCACTAAGTTTACATATCTGCTCATTTCACACCTCCCATATACCATACAAAATCATCCACCGCTTTATAGCAGCCATGCCCTGTCTGCGGTGTCCGTAAAAATCTCCCTTGCCTATGTAAAGGTAGTTCTTGGCGCATATGTCCTCATAGGAAAGGTTGTCCACCAAACTGTAAAACACATACGGAGCAATATAGGGATTTAGTTCTGCCAAAGCGTTTTTGATTACAAGCCTTTGCTCATCATCTGCTTTCCGGCAAAATTCAAGTATGTACAGTTTTTCTTCTTCTGTGATGCCATGATCTTGATATGACTTCTCTCTGGTCCGCATATTGCTCCTTTCTGCTATTCTGCTTCGGATTGTAGCCATTCTAAAATAGAATCACTACTATCGTGTATATGCACCTTTCCAAAACTTACAATGCATTCTCCGTCATTCCAATAATGGTCTATCCCCAAAATCCAATTTGCCAACTCTTCATCACTCATTGCACGGATGCGGTCTGCGTTGGTTGGTTTATGCTCTCCCAAATTATTAAGGTCTACAACTTTATATTGAGACCGAATAATCTCATCCATATGTTCACTCGTCCATCTAGGCATACCTACTCTCCTTTCGGCTGATAAGGTTGTGGCAAACTTCGCCAAGCTAAAACTTTCATGTAATTTCCATATCCTGCGTGATAACTCCATATATCAACTTCTGCCAAATACATTGCAGTAATAACAGGCTCGTCATTATCATCCACTGTAACTTGATACAATCCTGTTTCTTTTGGATTCCCAATACTAACAGGAATCCACCCACCTTTATATTCCTCTGCAAGTTGGTTGACGATTTCCATACATTGTTTTACTTCTGTTGCAGGCAAATTCCCACCTACAACACCATATCTGTTAATGCATCTTTCGTGTTCTTCTTCCAACCTACCAATCAGCTTTTCTATAAATTCTTTCATTTCTTACCCTCCCAAAATTTATTTTCTTTTAGCAAATCAATTATTTCATCCAATCTTTTAGTAATCTGCAATTCTGTCAACATGATAATAATCATTACGCATGTAAATTCCATATTACACCTCCACATCTGCATCTAATGGCATTTGAAATACGTAACAAGGATGGTTTCCATCTTCTATTCCTGCTAATTTAACGCTTTCCAAGTATGAATATTCATTGCATATCATATCCAACACCTTGATTGCTTTTTCTTCGGTGGAATATTCGCCCAAGTTATCCATTTTGGAATTGCATATTGAATAACCGTCTTGGCTATAATCATCAATATACAAATTCAAATCCGTTGTAATGCATTTCTTATCCTGACTTCTAATAATCATTCCACACCACCCCTTTTCACTATGTTGATTGAAAGGTCAAAACAATTAGATTTTTTGTCACTCATATCACATTCGTTATAAATAACCCTGTCTTTCCATTCGTGTTCAGCCCAATAACTTCTGTCTGTATCGTGCCTTTCTTTCTCTACTTCCAACTCTGTCACAACCTTTTCAACTGAATAGGCTGTTGGCAGTCCATTGATAACATTAATAATGGCAATCTGCACTTCTGTTACATCAACGCTAAATTTATTATTATCAACACATTTCATTAAATAATCAGTTATTGCTTTCTTAGCAGAAACATCATCTATCAATCTACTCATTTTTTTGCACCTTCTTCTATTCTATATTTCATAGCCAATTCATCACGTTTAAGTTTGTAGTTGTAGTATGCTTCCCATTTAAAATCACATAAACCACCACACGCAAAACCTAAAACAAATAACCCACTTCCACCTAAAAATAATAAAATTCCCATTATTCCGCACCGCCTTTCAACTGCTCTAATCTATCAAACAAATCATCAAATTCTCCTGCTATCTCATACATCATTAATGTGGAATAGCTTTCTGCTTGCTGACTTGCGTTTTTATTTCCGTACTTCGTCATAAACTCCAAATCGTAACCACTAAAATTGTGATATGCTTTTTTGACGATTTCCATTACTTCATCAATAGTCTTGGCTCTGACTTCTGCATCATGTTCAATTTCATGCATTCTTTCGGTATCTCTTCCGCATATACCGCAGAGATAATCTCCCTTGTAGTTTAAAATCTGAATCTGCTCATTACCGCAATTCTCACATCTTTTCACTTCGCTCATGTCTGCTCCTTTCCCATTCGCTCCAATCAATCAAACTTCCGCAATTAGCACAGAAATTCATGCAACCTTCTTTTATAGTTTTCGTTACCATCTGTCCTACCTTTTCGCCGCATAAAGAACACAAAATTGTTCCAAAGCTTCCCTTATATGGTTTTCTCGGTCTGATTATCTCCACCGCATTCTTGAATTCTTCCACAGTGCCGATTGCTTCAAATTCCTGCACTTTTGCCTTATATTCTTTATACAAGTTGTAATTCTCAATAGATGATTCAATAGCACGTTCATAGCCTTTCACCGTTCCGATTGCTCTGTACTGTTGGTTTTCTTCAAGGGCTTGGATTGCCATGTACAAAGCTTCTTTCCTGTCCGATAAGCTTTCGCTATGGCTACTCTGATTCTGTGTCGCACTTATTGCCCTTAACCATTCAATCGCCTTATTTTCCGTCATGCTCATTCACTCCTTTCCACCTTCCCATTCCATCAATACACGTTTGTTTGAATTTTTTTAGCATATAAATCAGAGTATCGATTTCCCCTATGTCTTTAAATTCCAAGAAGGCAATCGTGTTTGGTTCTACCTCTATATTTCCCATATACACCGCAGGAAATATATGCTCAAAATTCATATTGCATCCCTTGTGTGTAAATCTTATGGCTGATGATTCTCCATATCCTTTAATCTTCATGCTCATTCTCCTTTGCTAATCAACAACCTTGTACCATGCTTCCAAATATTCATGTGCAAATGGTATTACATATTCTTCCATGATATATTCCTCAATTTCATCTTCTGTTTTACCAACCAATTTGGAATCGTCAATCTCGATTTCATCATGATGTTCTGCTCCATAAAATCCAATTCCACAACTCATTTTAATTTTCATCCTCTCAGTCTCCTATCTGCTAAACTTCATCTGCGCATTTTTCGCCATATCCTCTGACTGTGCAATAATCATCCTCGTAGTGCTTGCAACTCATATTACGGCAAGGCTTGAAATTAGTAATTTCCATTCCTGCCAAGAACTCCATTACATCTGTATCAGCCTTTTTAAGCGCATTTAGGTATTCAGCCAAGGAAAGTTCCATGCCATCCATTTTATCTAGCCTATTAAGCACTACAAAGCGTTTCAGAGCATCTGTGGGAGTAGAGTAATAACCTATAACTCTTTTGGAATCCTTTTTCTCTCCTGTTTTCTTTGTTCCCTCATATCTCTGTTTCAATGTGGAGTTTAATTCATCCACCTCAATGAAATATCCATCTCTTAATTCTATTTTTGTCATTGCCTTACTCCTTCCATCTGCTAATATTTAATACTCAAATTGCCGTTTTCATTAAGCCAATCAATAACGAATTTGTAACCCAACCCATTATGTGGAATCCATAACCCTTGTTCATCAAACTTACCACCACGCATTACATAATCGTATTTCATTGGCTCAACTTCTTTTAACCTTAGAAACCTTTCTGTGTCTTGCGTTATTCCAAACATACAAAATACGCATCCAGTTCTTGATTCCCCTGTTGTCTGCAATTTCATATCATTCATAAACAAAGGATCATCATAATACATCCCATCATCATCTACATAAACGATATCTCCATAAACATTTGCAATTCCATTTCTTGAATAGCCATGCTGTTTAATCCATTTCTGTGCCTTTCTCCTTGTACTTCCACTCGAATGCTGAGCAACTTCCCAATAGTAATCAAATTCTGGCTTGATTTCTTGCATTATGTATTGCAAAATATCTTGTTCTGTCCAAAAGGATAAAGGTTGTGAAGATGGGTATTTTTTATCGAATGCATTGCACCCATTTTTTAACCACGCTGTTTTTCTTAAAAAACTTTCATCTGCTAATGTTCCAATAAAAGGTTTTTTGTTTGTCTTTCTTTCATAAGTTCGTGCAGGTTCTTTTTTTGTGTAATCACAACATAAATCACTTATTCTAAATGGCGCGTCTAATAAATACATATATTTTCTGTAATCGTACCTGCTTCCTTTTTGTGGCTCTAAAAACATATTCTTCATAACATTCCCATTTGGATTATCTCTTGCAATCCTTACGTTATGAGCCACGGATTTACTTATGATTGGGTAACCCCTTTCTTTTATTACCTCAACAAAACTCATTTTGGGTCTTAAAACAACGTCTGCCGATTTAATTCCTTGAATACGAACACTGTCAAATTCAAGTCCAGTATTTACAAACACCGCTATTATATTTGGGTACAATCTCCTTGCAATGTGTAGCAAAACCTTACTGTCTTTTCCACCACTAATGGAAACATACACGTTATCAAGTCCATACTCGGCAACCCATCCTATTATTCTATTTTCCGTCATTCTGATTTTGGCAGACAGAGGAAGAGATTGCATTTGGTATAAATCAGATATTGTATGCTTTGCCATATCTTACTCCTTCCTATTTTTCATCTCCTCAGCCTGCTCTCTATACATCTCACCTACAAGCTGTGTCTGCTTATAAGAAAGCACTTCTTCCAAGGTGACATTTTTGTTTCGCATATATCTGTCTACATAGTCCTTGAAGTCCTTGTTAGTCTGATACAGTTTCTTCATGCTTGCTCTCCTTTGGTTTAATGTTCGGCTTTCCATCCTTTATGTACTGCAAGTGGTACACAGGTCTTTTTCCTATTGCATTTGCTCTTTCGTTTGGATGTTCTACCATATTAAACAATTCACCATTACGAAAATTATATGTACCCTCTTTCATGTCTCTCACCTTAAATAATCCCTTGATTCATTTTCATTGACATTTTGTCAATAGACCTTTTTGTCCGGCAAAGCTGCAAAGCTATTTCTTGGTGTGAAAAACCTCTTGATTTCAGCATCTTAAACCTGCTTACATCGTATGTACTCCATTCTTTTCTTGTAGTGTACTGATTTCCGCAATCTTCCCCGGATTTTTCACGATTCAATTTTTCCATAAACCAATCGTAATGATAGAAAAAATAATAATCGCATTTACTTGCTCTCCACAGTTCTGTGTGTGATTTCATAAAATTTACAAGTGCTTCTTCTGATACAACTCTGAACGGGCCTTTTTTGAAAAATCTCAATCCGTGTTTTTTCCATGTTCTTGTGATGCTTGAACGGTCAACCCCTACCAACCTGGCAACATCTGATGCTGTCAATTTTTCTGTTTGAACAATAAATGGTTCCAATCCCATCCTTTGTCTTTTGCTTTTTACTGACTGAACAGAACGATTTAATTCTTTAGCAATTTCTTCTTGCGGCTTTTTTTCACTTAATTCAATCAATCTCTGTTCTTCCTCATATGTCCATTTTCTGTGTGGACTGTAATCTCTAACTTTACCCATGTTTCTTCCTTTCGTAATATTCCTCCAACGCTCTGTACATATCACGGAACAGTTTGTCAATGTTCGGAGTGACTTGTGAATATTTCCTTTGCTCCTGCATTGCTTTTTCAATCAATGATTCCCACTGTTCATCTGTCAGACGTTCAAAGCCGTGTTCTTTGGCAAGATTCCATATTGATAGAATTACTTCATATACTATTTTCTTTTCTTCCATGTTACTATTCCTTATTTTTTATTGTTTTGTTACCATTTTTGTTACCTAAAAAACCTAGTATTTATCGGCATTTCATGGCATTGGTAACAAAATAACAAGTAACAATCAAATTTTTCTTATAGAGCAAATATTTTTTATTAATCTTCTTTATTGCGTCAATGTGTAAACTTTACACTATAAAACAATAAGAAATAATTTTACATCTATATATGTAAAAAACCTTTGTTACTTTGTTACTTTGTTACCTTTAGTCAAACGGAAGGTCATTTTGGATGTATTCATCTACCTTGATAAAGCCGTTTTCATCGGTTGTAAGACCATTATCAAGCTTAAGAGATACCGCACGAACATTTTTACCATCAATCTTCCTTTGCTTCGGATAACCCTTGCCATCAACTTGAACAATGTCTTTCTTTGCCGCCCAGGATATAAACGATTTTTTGGAAAATCCCTCTGCACGACACAATCTGTCAAATACTGTTGGATAAATAATCGCATATCCATCCTCAACTGTTCCCCACCGCTCCGTCTGGCATTCATCCGTAAATCTGAAAGAGTTCATTGCCACTTGGTCAAGTAGATAATTGTAACAACGTTGGTTCTCTGACAACTCTGTGCGGTCAATAAGGCACTTTTTCGCATCATCCATAGAAATATACTGTCCGTCCTCAAAAATGCGCTCTGTGGCGATTTTATCAGCCAATAAGATACACGCTAATGACATTGCTTGCTTCTGCATCTTGTCCTGTTGGAAAAGTTCCTTGCAAATCTCTTCATACATCCGCTTAATTTCGTCTTTACCAATCTCACGGACAACCTCAACAAATCTGCGTCCGGCAAATCCATAATTGGCTTTCAGAATATCAACGGTTTTCTGAGGATTTTTGAAAATGTTGTTTCCAGCTTCAACCTCGATGATTCTGTTGATTGCACCGCCTTGATTGACATATCCGCTTAGTGGCCGTTCTCCGTTGGTAATAAAACACGTTTTCCAGTTATTCTCACGGTTTGTACCCAGTTCTTTGTTAGAACGGCTCTTACCTTTGCCAGAACACAAGCGGTATATAATATTCTCAAAATCATCCACAATCTTTTTTGTAGCATTTGATGTATCATCCAAAAGAACTGGTAGATTATTCAAAACATCTGCTCTGACTTCCAATGCAACATCTGTAGATTTGTAATCTCCTATGTATTGGCTCTCATCAGGATTCGCCCAAACGGAAGCGGCAAGCATAAGCGTTACCGATTTGCCTCCCTCTGTTTCTCCCCAAAGGTCAACAAAGAATGGTAAGCAACCAAGCACTTTCACAAGAACACTGGCAAAAGATGCCGCAAGAAGTATTTTTGTTTCCATTCGGTTGTCGGAACGGATGCCACGAACACATTTCACCCATGCTTCTTCACTTCCTTTTGTGTGAATAGATTTAAATAAATCCTTGCACGATTCATCTCTATCGAAAACAATATTGCTATCAAATGGTACAAATTCGTTTCCGTGCCACCCAAGTTTTCCTGTTGATGTAACCAATTCAATTTCATTAGTATTCATGTTTTCCACATCATTTAGATATTTTATAAGGTGTTTTGCGTTTTCGCTTGTAACTGATATTCCATATTTTGATAGTTTTACTATTTCACTAACACTGGCAATTTTTTCTTTTGATACATTTTTTTCATACCAACAATAGTCCCTTTTGTAAGCAAGTACGATAAATTCTTCTCCAGTTTCTATGTTTCTCAATCTCTTAACTGGAAGAATAGGATGGTGACAGGCTCTTTGTTCCAATCCCATGACGTTATATGAAACAATGCCGTTCTCATTTGCCACCCAGGAACCGCAGAGCATATTCTGATAAGGTTTGTCCTGTGGTATGGCAAAATCTGTAATACTCTGATTTTGATGGAAATTACTTTTTGATGCCGCCTTGTCAATTTCTCTCTGTATTTTAGACCGTTCCGCTATCAGCTTCTTAAAAATGGCAAGCACGCCAAGGTCTTTTGCTCTGAGTGAACAATCTGCAATCATGTAAGACCGCTCAATTTCGTCCTCTTCCTCAAATATTTCCTCTATCAGTTCCCTTGATACTATGCTTGCCTTATCGTAATCATTTAACGGTTTCAATTTCTCACCTCTTTTCTGTCAGATATTCCAATTTTCCAAACAGATACTCCAATCTGTTCACTGCTTCGCACCAATCGTCTGAAAAGATTGGGAAGCACATTTTAAATATCCTCTGCATTCGTATTTCCTCAATTACTTCTTTCTTCTCTTGTTCTACCTTCTGCAACCGCTTTATTTCGGCTTCCTTGCGCTTTTGCAAGTGGTAGTGGTATAAGTTGCGTTGATGGTCTGATTTAGCCTTATATGAGCCACCTAGAGCCTTGTATGCGGTCTTGAAATCGCAATGTTCCATTCCCATAACAAAGGAAAATATATCCCCATTTGCACCGCAGGCATGGCAATGATAATCTCTCTTGTAAATCTTCATTGATGGTGTACGATCTCCGTGGTGAAACGGGCAAGAAATAAATCCTGCCCTATTGGGCCGCAAACCGTACCTTTCCACCACTGCAAGCATTGATACCGATTGTTTTAATTCATCACTTGTCATTGCTTAATATCTCCACTATCTTCTTTCCGGTTTCTTCCTTGGTGCAAAACAGGAACTGCACTCCGTACTTATCCTGCAATGTTGATAGAATCTTATACAAGACCTCGCCCTTCATTGCCTTGGTATGTACTGTCTGCCACTTTCCGTGAATCTGCACTCGCTTTTCACTTCTTGGGTTATTCCAAAAAATCACATCTTCCAAACTCTCAACGCCCTTGCCATGCTCACACAGGACAATTAACTGTATGCCGTTCTCTTGTGCAAGAACCAACTCTCTACGGAAGCGGTCATGGTCTTGGCAGACATTGGAACAAAGTTCCGTCAGATTTTGCTTGCGGTCTACAATCACTCTTGGATTGTCATAATTCATGTAATCCCCAACCATAAGTTTACTGACCGGATGCTTTATCCCTTGTCTGTCAAACTCTGCGATTATCTTCTGAATAGCTTTCGCTTTCTCTCTACTATCAATCTGAATAATCATTCAAACACACTCCTAAAACGGTAATTCTTCGTCAATTCCGTCTGGTATCGACATGAAATCTCCATTCAGCGCAGGTGCCGCCGATGTGATATTGCTTGAAGAATCTTCGTTTTTACTGCCTACAAAAAACATTTTTTCAACAACAATATCTGTTGTATATACTTTTATTCCATCATTGTTTGTATAACTTCCTGTCTGAATACGACCATTCACAATGATTTGTTTGCCCTTGTGAAGATTTCTTTCCGCATTTTCTGCTGTTTTTCCAAAAGCCACACAATTAATAAAATCTGCGCTCTGTTCTCCGTCAGCGGATTTCATTCGATTTACCGCAAGTGTAAATTTAGCAACTGTACTGCCACCGTCTGTGTATCTCACATCCGGGTCTCTTGTTAATCTTCCCAATAACTGCACACTGTTCATTACTTCTTTTCCTCCTGTTTCTTCTTAATATCTTCCAAATGAGACTGAATGTGCTCATATTTCAGATTGGTTACGTCCTCTAAAGATTTGAGCTTGTACAAATCAAGCACCGTCTTTTCCTCAATTCCGTTCCCTGCGAGAATAGCTTTTAATGCTTCTAACTGAACTGCATCAAACTTTTGCAATTTCTTATCTGCCACAGCAGCACTTTCTGACTTCTGTTTTTTATTAGGCTCTACTTCGTGGCATTCTTCGTCCGGGTCTTTCATTTCTTCTGTCGGAATGCAGAACACTTGAAAGCAAGCATACTTAAATGCTATGGACATTGCTTTATTTGTTGCTTTATCGCCGCTATCCATTCCCTCGCCAACAACAACAGCTTCTACAAACGAACCATCCTCGGCATAAAATGTATACTTCATCTTGCAAACAGAATAAATAAGGTTTGAACCTGTCTTTGTTTGACGTTCTTCCCTTGTCTGCTCTAATACTTCCGGCACAACAAAAACCTTGTACTTAATCAATGCAGGGCTTATAGCATTCATCACAGCATCAATTCCACGGAACATAAAATTTTGCTGTTGGTTTTTCTGATTTTTCCCTATCGCCCCGATTTCCTTCATAATTGAATTAATCGCTTGATAGATTTTCTTTTCTTCCATCCTATTCCTCCACTTCCAACAAACCGCCATTCACGGCCTGTTTAATAATTTCTGATACAATATACCTTGCACTGTTGCCAGTCTGAGCCATAAGAACCATAACCATTCCTTTGGCTTCATCATCCAACTTAACGCAACCCTGTTCATTTATGGATTGCTCTTTTTTCTTGTTGCTTAATTTTATTTTCATGCTCTCTCCTTATCTCACCGTGTAAAACGGCAATCCGCATATTCATTCCGGCTGTTGTTCAACCTCTGTCACTCTGCTACACCACATATCAGCCGTATGCAAAAGTAAATACAACGGTGTTTCTTTTCCGTTAAGCTGATACTTCAAATCGCTATACATTCCGTTATGATATAAGATTGCGAATTGCTCTTTTTCCGTCAAATCAATATGTCTGTCAATTATTAAAAGGCTTCTGATTTCATGCGGCACATTTAACAACTCTGCATTGGTTATGTAAGGCTTTGAAGTGCTTCTGATAGGATTTCCTTCTTTGTCCGTCTTTGACAGATAATTTTCAACATAATAAGGCTTTCCAAACTGTCCAACCTTACCCACGTCATGCAGGAGTGAGCAAATAATAATTGAATTTGCAATATCGTCCGTTTGCTCTCTGCCAAGTAAGCAATTAGCCAAACTGTTCATGCACTCGTAAACGTTCAAGCTGTGTTCTAACAATCCACCCTCACGGCATAAATGATGTTGTGTACTGCAAGGAGCGGTAAAAAATTCATTAATCTCCAACCACTCAATCAAATAATCAATGCCGTACCTCTTTGTCTTTTTTAGCAATGCGATAAATTTTTCTTTATTGCTCATTCTTCTTCCTCCATTTTTCCATATTCCATTTCATCAATAATCCGTTGCATCCTTCTGCAACTGCGGTCTGGTATTCGCATTTGCAATTCCTCAACACCTTCCCACTCCGAATCAACCACCATTCTGTTTTCAATCTGCTCCGGCATATCATTCACACTTTCTATAGTTTTCAAGTTCAAAGAAAATAACACCTTCATACACAAAGGAAATTTCCGTAGCCATCATACCTTCACATTCCCAAGGTTCTTCTGTAAGAGTTAATTTCATTTCTTTAGCAATTTCTCTAAGGCATTTTGACATATGTACTTCATCCACATTACTGCAGATGTAATCCTCATGTTGTTTCATGGTTTTAACTGATTGAGAAATATCATCTAACATTTTCTTTACTTTTTCTTTTTCCATTATAAAATCCTCACTTTCCATGCAGCCGTTCCAATTCCTCTGCTCTCTCGGAAATGGATAATGCATATTTTGAAATCTTCCCTTGCTCGTAAAGCTTCTTTGCCTTGCCTGCGCCCATGTTGTAGGACATAAGAACCAGGTATAATTCTCCGTGTTCCTCAAATAATTCTGATAGATAATCCGCACCTACATGAATATTTCCGTCAATGTCCGTCAAATCCGTTACTCCCAACTTTTCCATGCGCTCTTGATGGTACTTAGGGTAAATCTGCATCAGACCTATACAACCGACTTTTGAAACAACCTTTTCCCTGCCGGATGATTCTCTTTCAATCATGGCCATGAGCAATTCTGGGCATATGCCGTATTCCTCACCGTACTTGATGCAAGTCTGCTGAATCTCCTCTGACAGATAAGTGTCATTGTCAGAAGCGGAAGCACTCAAGCACATCAGAATCACCACAAGCAAAACGGCAATTACGCTAATTATTCTTTTCTTTATCCTTATCACTCCAATCTTGACATTTTGGCTTTGTTCTGCTAAAATGGTACAAAATAGCATAACAAATGTTATTGATAGAACCTGTGCGCTTTGGTCGGTGGCTTAGGTTCTATTTTCTTTGCATTTAAGTCCATCTTCTGTCACTTCCAATATTCCTGCATCAATAAGAGCCTTGATAAGATTTTCGCTTGCTCTTTCAATCGGTATAATTGGCTTTTTCATGGCTTGTCCTCCTTCCTTTGTAAGTATGTATGCTCCCTATGCGGAAGCAGTGTCTTTCTTGTCAACAAATCTTGTTGTAACCTTAACCTCTACTCCGTAAGGATTAGCAATCTGATTTGCAAGAATTTCATATAACAAGTTATAGATTTTTAGTGCCGTATCTTCCGTAAAATTTTTAAACTGTGGATTTTTTGCCATAACGTATACCTCCTTTTGGTTAAGTATTGACGTTAATCACTAAAACTACTCAACATTTTCTACATGGTATCTTCCATAACCACTTGAACGTCCAGAACCGATACCGATACCAAATCCTGCAAGGTTGATAATGTTAACAATCTGCTCCAGTGAATAAATGCTTTCCACATAAGAAATTTCAAATGTTGCCTTCCAACCACTGAATCTGTTTAAGTGAACAAGAACTGGTGCACCTTTTTTAGGAGACATCAACTTTTCGTCAATGTAGTGTTCTGCAAATTCAATAGGAATCAGACCGCCCTCTGACGGAATGTTTACTCCTGCCATAAACTTAGTTGCGTATGTATCAATACCATTTCTCACAACCGCATCACCAAAAGACTTTCTAAGGCCAAATGCTGTAATACAAGGTGCATTATTCTGTAGGGCTTCAATAAGTCCTTCCTCCGAAAAATCAGTAGGCTTTCCTTTGTACCAATGAATGGAAGTAATAATTTCTTCCCATACATTCTTTTTGGAAGTGTCCTTCGCCTTATCTTTTCTCGCATCCGTAAGCTGTCGTGCTGTTACATCATTCATTTTGTTAAGAACTAAATTACCGTCACCGCAAATAGTAATTTTTGCCCTCTTAACATTAATTTCTTTTAACTCAATTACCTCTGTTTTCTTTCCTGCCATTTTGCCATTCTCCTTTTCATTTTTTATTTTGGTTGAATACTTGCACCGCATAGGTAGTAGCACTGCAATGTCGTGTTCTATCGTTTTCTGCGCTTTTGTTGTCTGTTCTTTTCTTTATTTATGGCATACAATGCCACTACTTATACGGTACACTCGCCCACTGAAATATCTGCACTGTTCTATACTGTTCTGTACGCTACTTTCATATGGTTTTCTTAGTTTTACTTATCTGCAACAATGCAGACATTTCAATGGACGATAAGTATTCATTCGGTTATGCGCTTTGGTGGCAATATTGCCATATTTTGTGCTGTCTTTTCCTGTCGTGTCCTATCCTATGGTGTAATATTTTTTTATATAATATGTTATGGCGATACCGCCACAAAAACGCACAACCTATATTTTCAGTTAATCAATCAAAGCAAGAATTTCTTCCAACTCTGACAATGTGGAATATTTTTCCTTGAATGCCCTTAACTCTGCATACGCTCTTTCAAGAAGTTGCTCATACGCATCTTGGTTTCTAACAACCAATCGTGTCGGTGTGTATGTACTGTCTCTCTTTCCTGTGCTGACAAAGTACCGAACATTCGTCTTTTCCTCGGTTTCATCATTTCTGACAATAACCAAATTGCGAACCATAGTTCCTGCTTGGATTTCTCTGTACTTATTTCCTGCAATGCTATCATCCCATTCAAAGATACTGTGCATTTCAGAATTTTTATTCTTTGCCTTTTCGACTACATCAGATAAAGAATATTCATCCCCTAACTCCAAAAGTTCATTCAGTACCTTGGATGCATCCGCTTTGTAGAATCCGTCTACTTTCCATGCTCCTTTCAATATCATTCCTCCTTCAACAACTTTTCCATTTTGACATTAAGAACATCAGCAACGGCTTTCAGGTTCTTAGCTTTCGGATTAAAAGTTTTCCATTTACTAATTGCTCCATTCTTAAGTCCTGCTTTTCTTTCAACCTGCGCAATAGTTAATCCTTTTTCATCACAGATTGCTTTTACATTGTCATAAACCAATAAATCACCCCATTTCTTATTAAAAAATTTCAGTATTTTATTGACATTTATTAGAATATGTTCTATTATGAAGTTACCACACAACAACAAGAGCATATTCTATATAAACGTCTTATTTGCTAGATGATGTTCTAGCTGATAATTTCATTATATAGAACATGTTCTAGTTTGTCAACCCATTTTAATAGAATTTATTCAATTATTTTTAGGGGGCATTTATGACAACATTAGAAAGCATAAAAAAGATATGTAGAGAAAAGAAAAATATTAGCATTACTACTCTTGAACAAGAACTAGGATATAGTAATGGTTCTCTCTCAAAAGCAAAAGATATTCCTAGTAGCAGAATATGCGAAATAGCAAATTATTTAGGTGTTTCTATGGAATATTTAATGACAGGACAAAAGCCTGAGATTCCCGGATTTGAACCCGAACACTTAGAACTTATAGAATTATACTCAAAATTAAATAAAGAGCAAAAAGCCGCAATCATTAATATGCTGCGCACCTTTGCCCTTTAATTTTAGCAATATTTCTGTATAAACATTTGTAAAAAGCCTTTTATGTAGGCTAAAGCTTTTTTATTGGCTTTAATCTTCTGTAGCATAGCAACAATTTCCTCGTAATCGTCCATTTTTGTAACCTCACTTTCTTGCAAAAACACGTTTTGCGAAACCCCTTGTTTATATGTTACATGATGGAATGGAATAAATCAATAGAAAAACAAAACATTTGTTCGATTTGTTGATTTTTACCAATTCCCCTTTACATTTTTAATTCTATTACTGCAAAAGGGAGATTTCAACAAAAACACATTAACAATTTAATACGGCAATCGACAAATTATAAGGAGGGATTATTTTGTCAAAGAATAAAGGGAAAGGAACTATAGCTGTTTTTGGTATTATTGCTTGCGGAATTTATAGTGTTTTGACAGGAGATAATGAAAAAAATGAAACGCACAATGAAGATGTTATTATTAGTGAATCTTCCGAATCTTTTTCTGGCATTGAATTGTTCTCAAAAAAAATGGATGAATCACACGATTTAATATCTTATGAAACCGCAGAAAATTTATATAACTTTTTACATCAAGAATTATTATTTGACGATATAATTTTTACACAAAAA
>JAZNHX010000021.1:0-2788 GCA_045577115.1 Faecalimonas sp.
ATTTTTGATATAGTAAAACTACTAAAAGAGAGAAATATAGAGATTACTAAAAACCAGGGGGAAACACATGAAAAAGAAGATACTTGCATCTGTGCTATCACTTTGTATATTAGGTAGTTTTCTAGTTCCTTTCGACTCGGCCGAAGCTTCTTATTCACCAAATCAAGTAGTATCAGTAAGCAAAAAGTACATAGGCGTTCGATACAAAACGGGAGGAATGAGTCCGGTGGGCTTCGATTGCTCTGGATTTGTAGCGTATTCAATTAAAAAAGCTACGGGACAGTCTCTTCCACGTACTGCAGCACAAATGTTTTTGATAGGAAAGTACATAAAAAAGAGTAGTTTAGAGAAAGGCGATCTTGTTTTCTTTTCCAATGGAAGAAAACGGGCCAGCCATACAGGGATTTATGTTGGAAATAACAAATTTATCCACTCTTCTTCTTCAAAAGGTGTACGAATTGACTCAATAAATAGTTCTTACTGGAAGAATAAATTTATTGGTGGTAAACGATTATAGTTTTCTTTTACAACAGCCATGATAGTGGTTGTTTTTTTTATCGAGCAAGCACTATAACAGATATAAATTTTATCATTAAATATATAACAGATTATTTGAAATACTATAACAGTTTCACAAAGGATTCACATATATTTTAAAAATAACCAATTTTTCACTGTATGATAAGGATGTAAGCTATTACTAAATTAGTTATGTTTTAAAAATAAATTAAACAAAGGACGGCGAAAAAACCATGAACCATTGGAGAAGTTTTATCGAAGGAAATTGGCAGTCTGAAGTAAATACACGTGATTTTATCGTAAACAATGTATCTCCTTATCAAGGTAATGCCGAATTTTTAGAAAAAGCTACAGAATCAACAGAAGTACTTTGGCAACAAGTAATGGAGTTAACCGGAAAAGAGCGCGAAAATGGCGGAGTATTAGATATGGATACAAGAACTGTTTCTAGTATTACCTCACATGCTCCAGGTTATTTAAATAAGGATCTTGAAACTATTGTTGGAGTACAAACCGACCAACCATTCAAACGCAGCCTTCAACCTTACGGCGGCATTCGCATGGCTCAAGCAGCATGTAACGCTTATGGATACGAGCTGGATAAAGAAATTGAACGAATCTTTACAGACTTCCGTAAAACACACAATCAAGGTGTATTTGATGCTTATACAGATGAAATGATGACTGCGCGTAAAGTTGGGATTATTACCGGATTACCAGATGCATATGGACGTGGAAGGATTATTGGCGATTATCGTCGTGTTGCATTATATGGGACTAACCGGCTAATTGAAGATAAGAAAAAGAGTCTTCAAAATACATCCACTACAATGACAGAGGATGTTATCCGCCTTCGGGAAGAGTTATCAGAACAAATTAGAGCCCTTCAAGAGTTACACACTATGGCCCTCTCTTACGGTTATGATGTATCACTTCCAGCTCAAAATGCTCGTGAAGCCTTCCAATGGCTGTACTTTGCGTATCTCGCAGCTATTAAAGAACAAAATGGAGCAGCAATGAGTCTTGGCCGTGTTTCTACCTTCCTTGATATCTATATTGAGCGAGATCTTAATGAAGGAACATTAACGGAAGAAGAAGCACAGGAAATTGTCGATCATTTTATCATGAAACTTCGTCTAGTTAAATTTGCTCGTACACCTGACTATAATGAACTATTCAGCGGTGATCCTACTTGGGTGACTGAAGCCATTGGCGGCATGGCTATTGACGGCAGAACACTTGTCACAAAAAACAGTTTCAGGTTCCTGCATACTCTTGAAAATCTTGGACCAGCACCTGAACCAAATCTTACAGTCCTTTGGTCTCCACAGCTTCCTGAAGAGTTTAAAAAATATTGTGCCAGCATGTCTATTAAAACCAGTTCCATTCAGTATGAGAATGATGATTTGATGCGATTAGAATATGGCGATGACTATGGAATTGCTTGTTGTGTATCTGCTATGAAGATTGGGAAGCAAATGCAATTCTTCGGTGCACGTGCCAATCTTGCCAAAGCTTTGCTTTATGCCATAAACGGCGGTGTTGACGAAAAACTGAAAGTTCAGGCTGGACCGAAAATGGCACCCATTACAAGCGATTATTTAGACTATGATGAAGTCATGGAACGCTATACACTCATGATGGATTGGCTTGCTGGATTGTATATCAATACCCTGAATGTTATTCATTATATGCACGATAAGTATAGCTACGAGCGCATTGAAATGGCCCTGCATGACACAGAAATCGTCCGAACAATGGCTACAGGTATTGCAGGACTCAGTGTTGTAGCTGACTCTTTAAGCGCTATAAAATTTGCAAACGTAAAAGTTATTCGCGACGATAACGGTATTGCAATAGATTATGTTATAGAAGGTGACTTCCCGAAATACGGAAATAATGATGACCGCGTCGATCAACTGGCTGTTAACTTGGTTGAGACCTTTATGTCTATGCTCAAGAAACACGCCACATATCGGCAATCTGTTCACACTCTATCCATCCTGACCATCACATCTAATGTTGTTTATGGTAAAAAGACTGGGAATACACCAGATGGCAGACGTGAGGGCGAACCGTTTGCACCTGGAGCAAATCCAATGCATGGCCGGGACACTAAAGGTGCACTAGCTTCCTTAGCTTCTGTAGCTAAACTTCCTTATCATCATGCACTAGATGGAATATCTAATACCTTCTCTATGGTTCCAAAAGCACTTGGTAAAGAAGAAGATGCTCAAAATGGCAATCTTGCTGCAATATTAGATGGTTA
>JAZNHX010000022.1:0-3686 GCA_045577115.1 Faecalimonas sp.
TTGCAACTTCTGATGCACTCGAGCAGATGATTATTCTAGGTCAGGGCGCACATCGCATCTCAGCAAAAGAACTTCAAGAAGAAATTATTATTATGAACCGCGAACTTCACGAAGAACATTTAGAACAGACAAAGAAAACCAGTTCTTATCTGTTTGAAGGACTGTCTGATGAAATGGCTGACTTTATGGATGATGTCCGCATGGGACGAAGAGAATTTCACGAAATTAAAGATATCAAAGAGGGTGAATAGTATATGAACATGTACGATTTGATCATGAAAAAGAAAAAGGGATGTGAGCTTATCAGCGAAGAAATCCGATATATGATTGAAGGTTACACAAAAGAAACGATACCAGATTATCAGATGTCAGCAATGATGATGGCAATCTGTTTTCAAGGAATGACACCGGAGGAAACCAAGAATCTGACACTAGCCATGGCTGAAAGCGGTGAAATCTTAGATTTATCCGAAATAAAAGGAATCAAAGTAGATAAACACAGCACCGGTGGCGTAGGCGATAAGACATCCCTTGTGCTTGGTCCAATGGTGGCTGCACTTGGCGTATCTGTAGCCAAGATGTCAGGACGAGGACTTGGACACACCGGAGGAACCATTGATAAGTTAGAAAGTTTCACAGGGTTTACAACAGCACTTTCCAAAGAAACTTTTATCAAAAATGTCAATGAAATCGGCATTGCAATCGCTGGGCAGACTGCTGACTTGGCACCTGCTGACAAGAAACTTTATGCCCTTCGCGATGTTACTGGAACCGTAGACCAGATGTCACTCATTGCAAGCAGTATCATGAGCAAGAAACTCGCTTCCGGAGCAGATGCCATTGTACTCGATGTCAAGACCGGTGATGGTGCATTTATGAAGACACTGGAGGATTCGGTTGCACTTGCTGAGGCGATGGTTAGCATCGGAAAACTAGCCGGAAAGAAAATGGCAGCCATCATCTCCGATATGGACCAGCCGCTTGGAAATGCAGTTGGAAATATTTTGGAAGTCAAAGAAGCTATTGATACACTTCAAGGTCATGGACCGAAAGACTTAGAAGAACTGGTTCTGACACTTGGTTCCTATATGGTTGTAGCAGCTGAAAAGGCAGACACGATAGAAGAAGCGAGAGCAATGTTGGAAGAAACTTTGCGAGATGGTTCTGCGTTTGAAGTCTTTAAGAAGTTCGTTGTGGCACAGGGTGGGTGCGAAGAGGAAGTATTGCATCCGGAGAAACTTCCTCTTGCAAAACATATAGAAGATGTCTTGGCTGATGCAGATGGATATGTAGCAAAGATTCAAGCAGAAGAGATTGGACGCATTTCATTACTACTTGGTGGCGGAAGAGAGACCAAAGAGAGCGTGATAGATTTGACTGTTGGAGTTGTGCTGAATAAGAAACGTGGAGATAAAGTCAAGGCAGGAGATGTGCTAGCAACGATTCATGCAAATGATGAGGAGAAATTTGCACAGGCGAAGAAACGATTACTAGATGCATATACAATTGTAGAGGAATCGATAAAAAAAGAACCATTAATTAAAGATGTAATTGTATAATCAAAATATTTCAGAAATAAATATTGTCAGAAAATATTGCTCTGTGGTATAATGAACTAGGTCGCAATGTAAGGACATGTCGAAAGACATGCTTTTACATTGCGACTTTTTTGTTGCAAAAATCAAAAAAACACAAAGGGGGAATAACAACATGCGAAAACTCACGAAAAGAATGTTGGGATACTTATTGGCAATTACACTCATCATATCAGATATTCCAATTGTGGTTAATGCAGAAAAGGATGCTGATACAACTTCACAATCTGTCGACACCGTAGTTGATACACCGGAATTGGAGACAGAAGATGCAACATCAACTCCCGAAGAAGCAGAAATTCTCTCTGAATTAACAGATAAAAGAGATGAAACAACAAAATATTTTGCAATGAGTGATGGCACAACAAAAGCGTGCCTATATCCTCAGAACATTCATTATCTTGACGATGGTGAATACAAAGAAATTGATAACACCTTAGTTGAAGATACAAAAGACGGCGAGACATATTACAAAAACAAAAAGAATAGTTTTTCTGTTAAAATTCCGGAGAATTATGCAGATGATTACATAGAATTTTCTGATGAGAATGGTTATGTAAAATTTAAACTAAAAGGGGCAACTAATAAAAAGATTGAAAAGATAGAAAAACAACAGGCAAAGAAAAACAAAGATAAAACCTTGGTTGAGAATGTGAATGACAAGGCTATTTTCAAATCTGTAAAAGGCAATGTTGATATTGAATATGATGTGACGGGCAACAAATTAAAGGAAACGATTGTTCTTTATAAGAAGACAAAAAATGCGTTTGTGTTTGAAGTACAAACTTCTGCTGATAGAGCTGTATTGAACAATGACAATACTATAAGTTTTATTGACGAAGAAGGTGTGGAACTCTATACGATTGAACGCCCTTATATGATGGATGCTGCAGGGGAGTATTCGAACGACATTGAAACAACCTTACTTGGAGTAGGTGATAGTTATACGATTACATATAAACCAAATTATGAATGGTTGTCTGCAAAAGAAAGAGTCTATCCGGTAAAGATTGATCCGACCATGTTTCAGGCGATATACAAAGAAACCGTAGCAGATACTTATGTTACAAACGCACAAACAGCTTCTGATACACGTGGTTTTTGGGACATTATGAATATAGGAAAAAGAAACACTACAACAGGTGGAGAGCAAATTGTTTTGCGTGGTTTGATAAAATTCAACATTCCATCAGAAATTGGTGGTAATGATTGTATCGTAGATGCGAAATTAGACCTTGTTCATTGCAATTATGAAGATTATACAACCAATAACGGTATCCAGATTGATGTTCATGAATTAACACAATCTTTTTCTGAAGGAAATGCATGGTGGGGGAATCAACCAACTTATGATCCAATTATTACGGATTATGCGATTGTAAACACAGGGAATACATTTAGTGGCACTACGCTCTCGTATGATAGTTTTAATCTGACACGACTAGTAAACAAGTGGCATAACGGTGGAACAAATCATGGAATAATATTAAAGCTTCATGACGATAGTTCCAATGTATCAAGTAGACAACAAGTATATTATTTTGCAAAGCAAAGTACCTATTACGGCACTGTATCAAAGTTTGTTGAAATAACATATCGCAATGCAGTCGGACTTGAAGATTACTGGAGCTATACAACACAGGATTTTGGTGAGTATGGAACGGGTTATGTTAATAATTATAATGGAAATCTTGTGTATGTACATGAGGATACAGCGTTTAACTCGTTGATAAATGGGTTTACGTTATCGCATGTATACAACACAAATCTTGCGGGTTCGGGAACAGGCTACTATGGAAGTGGTTGGCGACTAAATTTAGTTCAAAAACTTGAGTCAATAACTGTAACCGGGAATAGTAGTGTAAAATATGTATACACCGATGGAGATGGTACAAAGCATTTTTTTGTAGAAACATCAGATGGGAAAATAGTGGATGAAGATGGATTGGGGTATACATATAGTGCTATAGACGAAGTCACTGATAACGGAACTACTCCTTTAAAACATCAAATAACAACAAAAGATGGCACGGTTTTAAAATTTGATACATGGTCATTTTTAAGACGTATTATTGATTCAAACGGAAACAT
>JAZNHX010000023.1:0-5328 GCA_045577115.1 Faecalimonas sp.
TAGATTTGATATCTATTCTCCCGTCATTAACCATCTTGAATAACGGGGTGAAGGTTTTAAGAATATTCAGAATGATTCGTGCCATGAAAGTATTTCGTATCTTTAAAACTATGCGTTACTCCAAAAGCATTCAGATTATCAGTCGTGTGATTTCTAGTTCAAAGGATTCGCTTGTTGCTGTTTGCATTTTGGCAGCAGGTTACATTTTGATTTCCGCTTTGATAATTTTTAACGTGGAGCCAGATACATTTGACACATTTTTCGATGCTATTTACTGGGCTACGGTCTCTTTGACAACCGTAGGCTATGGTGATATTTATCCTATTTCCACATTAGGAAGAATTATAACCATGATATCTTCCGTTTTTGGTATTGCAATCGTAGCTTTGCCGGCAGGTATTATTACTGCCGGATATATGAGTGAAATTCATGACGAACTTGAAGATAAGTAAATAAACAAATTTGAAGTAAATAAGTCTGGGATTTGAAATGAAGGATAATCAAAATAAAAAAGGATGATAGAAATTGAACTATACATATATTTTGGAGTGTAAGGATGGCACCTTTTATACAGGGTGGACCAACAATCTGGAAAAACGTTTGAAAAATCATAATGGTGGCAAGGGCGCGAAGTATACCAAGACAAGGCTCCCCGTATCCTTAATATATCATGAGGGATTTCAGACCAAGGAGGATGCAATGCGCCGTGAATATGCAATTAAGCATATGACAAGAAATGAAAAAAACAGCCTTATTTGTGCATACAAAGAGAAGTTACGTCATTCAAACCAACCCAAAAAGCCTAGCACATTGTGTTAGGTCTTTTATCGAAAGCAATGCACCATTGTTTGGCGCTCTTAAGAGCAGTTCAATAATTTATGATTCGTCTACCTGAAAAAGTTGTTCTACCGGAACATTCAAATATTTAGCAAGTCTAAGAGCAAGTTCAAGCGAAGCATTTCTTTCTCCGCGTTCAATACGCCCTATGGTTCTGCCGCAGGAACCAATGGCAATTGCCAAATCTTCTTGATGAAGATTGCGTTCCATGCGTACTTGTTTTAAGTTAGTGGCAATAGTCATATGTAATCAAGTCCTTTATGTTCAAAAATATTATCCAACAACTTTCCCAAAAATCTTGAATGTCTGATTTTCAGTAATAGCAATTGGTTCGTAGGCGTTGTTAAGAGAAATTAGATAAAGTCCCTTTTCATCATCTTGTAATTTCTTGCAATAAGCATTTCCGTCTAAGAAGAAAATTCCGATTTCTCCGTTGTTCAGTGCTTCTTGTTTTTGTACCCAAACTATCTGTCCGTTTACAAATCTAGGTTCCATACTGTCACCGCTGATGCGAATTCCAAAGTCAGCAGTAGCAGGCACTTCTTCACCTACTTCCACTTCGGTAAAATTCTCTCCATCTAGGAAGTTACCGGTTCCGGCAGAAGCAGGAATGTCAAATAGTCGAATTTTTCTGCGGAATGGAATAATCGTAGCATTTTGATATTTGCCTGAATTCGTCAACAACTGAATATAGTCTAAAGCTTTTTCTTTTCCCTCAGCATTCAGTTCAGAAAGAGGATTTGCTGGGTTCCAACCATAGTATTCGCTGTATATGTCTGTAATTTTTAATACCTTGCACAGTAGCAAAAGCAAAGATGCGTTTGGTTCGCTCACGCCTTTCTCCCAACATGAGATTGCTTTGTTGGTAATCTTATGTCCATTAGCCTCCAATAATTTTGCAAGAGCAGGCTGTGATAAGCCGTTTTGTTTTCTGTATGTAGCAATGATTTCTCCGATTGAATGCATAAGGCACCTCATTTCTTTCGTTTGTGTATATGTTTTCTAATGGGAGTATATAACAAAAAGTCATTAAAATCAAGGAAAATCTAATAAAAGTAGACAGAGACAACCAACTTGTCACTTGAAATCCAAAAACATTGGATTTATACTCTGCTTACAGACAGATGTTACGAAGCAGACATCTGACTGTAAATGGGAGGTGTGATTATGGCAGAGCAGACAATCTTACACAGCGATATGAACTCATTTTATGCTTCTGTAGAACACCTTTATAGACCAGACCTTGCAGGAAAACCTCTGGCGGTGGGTGGTGATCCGGAAGCAAGACATGGCATAGTACTGACAGCTGACTACATAGCAAAGAAACGAGGTGTAAAAACCGGTATGGCACTTTGGCAGGCTAGACAAGTTTGTCCGGAACTTACCTTTGTTCCGCCGAGAATGGATTTGTATATGCGATTCTCCAGAATGGCATCTGAAATCTATTCTGAATATACCAATCTGATTGAGCCTTTTGGCTTGGATGAAAATTGGTTGGATGTTTCAGGCAGTACAACGATTAAAGGAGATGGGGAGAAGATTGCGCAGGAAATAAGCAATCGAATCAAATATGAATTAGGGGTAACGGTTAGCATCGGTGTGTCCTTTAACAAGATTTTCGCCAAACTTGGTTCGGACTACAAAAAGCCGGATGCAATTACAACCATGTATCGAAATGAATTTCAAACAAAAGCATGGAATCTACCGGTTGGAGATTTGCTTTGCGTGGGTAGAAGTACACAAAGGAAACTTGTGAACTTTGGAATTAATACGATTGGAGATTTGGCAAGAGCAGATGAAAAGATACTGGTAGCACATTTAGGGAAAATGGGAAGTGTCCTGTGGGCGTTTGCAAATGGATATGATGATTCTCCAGTCAGACTAGAGAATACCCATGCACCGATTAAGTCTGTAGGAAACAGCGTAACTACACCTAGAGATTTGGAAACAGACGAGGATGTGAAGATTATCCTATATATCCTAGCAGAAAGTGTAGCTGCAAGACTTCGGGAGAATGGTTTTCGATGCAAAGTCGTGGAAATCAGCGTGAGGGATAAAGACTTAAACTCCTTTACACGACAACGAAAGATAAAAAATGCGACTAATATCACAAAAGAGATTGCAGAGCAGGCGTTCCAATTATTCCAAGAGAATTACAACTGGAGCAAAGCGATTCGCAGTCTTGGAGTTCGAGGTGCAGATCTTGTGACCGATAATTATTGGGAGCAGATAGCTTTGTTCTCCAGTGTGGAGAAACGTGAAAAGCAGATGAAGGTGGATGAAGCGGTGGATGAAATCCGCACGAGGTTTGGTTTTTACAGTGTGCAGAGAGGCTTGATGTTCCAAGATAGGAAACTGTCGGCAGTGAATGCAAAGGAAGACCATACTGTTCATCCAAGAGGATATTTTGCATAGGAAAGGAGCATGTGTTATGTGGAGAATAGCAGAACGAGTATTGCAATATAAAGGATATGATGTGTTCGTCATGGAAGATGGAGATATTAACATTTACAGAAATGAAAACTTTGTGATTCATGCCAACTGTAAGAAAACGAATGACGAGGAAGAAATCTTACAGATGGTGGAAGAAATGCTTTCCTTTCATGACACTATAAAAAGAGGAAAAGTTAAATTCTATTGATGGGAGAGATTTTGAATGCAGAAACAACAGAAGATTACGAATCGCCAACAGGCAGTTTTGGATGGTATTATGGAGTATCAGAAGCAATATGGTTTTGCACCATCTATTAGAGAATTGTGTAAAATCTGCAACCTGTCTTCGACTTCAACCGTAGCAGCACATCTGAAAAGTCTGGAAGACACAGGGTATATTAAGAGAAAAGAAGATGCACCAAGAGCAATCGCCGTCTTGTATCCAGAGGTGGCAGTATGAACCGTGATAAAGTATATGTGACTGTAGTTGCAGAATTTTCAAAAGAGGGTTTATTACTGCCGAAAAGTTTTGTGTGGGAAGATGGGAGAACATACAAAATTGACAGGGTAAAGGATAAGCGACGTGCTGCCAGTACAAAGGCAGGTGGAGTCGGTGAAAGATACACCTGTTTGGTGGAGGGTAAGGAAGTGTTCCTTTACTATGAAGATAATAATATGTGGTTTATGGAAAGAGCCGGAGCATGATTATATGCAACATATAATCAGTTGGCTTCGAAGGATCAGCAAGGTGTCTGGGCATGGCAAGAGTTATGCGACGGAACTCTGGACACATGAGCTTGCGAAGGTGATTTCCCTTTCCTTCTCAAGTACAAACGAAAGTTGTATGCGAGAGGAGTGAACTGAATGACAAATGATAACAGAATAGAAATTCGTTGCAGAAGATGCAATAAATTACTTGCTTATTACTATTTACCTGATGCACAAACGAGACAAACGACATTGAATATGGACGGACTTGAATTTAAATGTGAAAAATGTAAAAGAATACTCCGTCCAAGGAATTATACGGAAGAATTATTATTTAAAAATATAAATTGTGGAATATTATTAATTTAGGAAACAAATAAGAACAATAGAATAATGGCACTCCTTGACAAGGGCGATGCTATAAGCATGACAGCACTAGAGGCGCAAGAGAATAACCAGTATATGGGATTTCTCTGTGCCTTTTTATATTTCTCTTTCTGGTTATTCGCTAGAAAGAGAGGAAGAAATGTACGATATTAAAAAGACTGGGGAAATCATAAGGGAATTAAGAAAACAACGAGGAAAAACACAAGAATTTGTAGCGGGCGAAATGGGGATTAATATTAAAACCTATAGAGCAATTGAAACAGGAGTGCGAGGTGGGAGTGTAGATACCTTATGCCTAATTGCAGAATATTTTAGTTGTTCAGTTGATTATTTAATATACGGCATGAGATGTGATCATGAAATGGAAACTATTATCAATCAATTGGATGCAGAACAAAAAACAAGAGTTCTGAAAATTTTCCAGGATATTATCGTTACAATCGTAACTAAATGAAAAATACACGCTCTGTTTTTGGATTAACCAGAGCGTGTATTGCAAACAAAGTTTGGTACTATCGATATTTTTCTATTTACATTAGTCGTCATTATCAAAGTCTAAAAAAATTTCTTTTTTAAAATTTATTTTTTCCATAGATTTCAATATGTCGGAACCTTTAGTGGACTCAGCTGTGTTTGAGTCACGGATGACACCATCATTATGCATATAGAATCTGTCAAATGCGTATCTTTGGTCCGTAATCGGACGATTCATCGAACGTATGAGTGAGGACCTTTCTATTAGTTTTAAATCAGCTTTTGTGAATTGTCTTTTCTCTCTGCTATAGAGTGAGTGTTCAGCCGCATCCTGGGCATACTTAAAGTGCAAATCAGATAGTGATTTGTTCTCAGGTGTTCCAGCAAGGCAACCATAGGTTGTTCCTAAATTTATATGTAATCTGATGATATTAACATGATTATTTGGAAGATGTTGATGTAATAATTTCAATGCATATTCATAGTGGC
>JAZNHX010000024.1:0-3450 GCA_045577115.1 Faecalimonas sp.
TACTGCGGCAAGAAGAAAAAGAAGAAGTAAGTTCTTCTGACAAAGAGTAAAGCCAGGGGCGGCAGTGATGCCGTTCCTGGTTAATTGATTATTCTGGGTTCGTGACTCACACGATATTTCATAGAGTAGCATCTGTTCACGGTTTAGCATCGAGAAAGCATACACTGTTGAGCACAATCAATCAACGATTAAGCATAGCTTTTTTCAATGCTTCTATAGAATAAAGTATGACTATTTGAATCTCCGCCGTCATTTATAATGTTGTGTAAGAACCGGAAGTTTTGTCGGCCTACTCTTCTAATCAAGAAAACGAGATAATTTTGCGAAGGGGGCGTTTTTTGTGGAATCAGTAGAATATATTGACTCTTGAATTGATACGCAAAAAATGAGAATTACAACTGAAAGGAAGTGCTATAAAGGCAGAGAATTAAAAATAATCCTTGAAAAATCTCAAAATATGAGATATAATGCTTGCGTTATTCTTGCAGAGGAGTATAATATTAATTGGGGACAGTACGATTTCATGATTTGAGGCAGACAGAAAGGAGTGAGTTTCATGACTAAGTTTATTAATAATGTAAATAAATATTTGTCAGAGATGAAGATCAAGCAGACATATCTTAGCATGATTACTGGGATTGATAAGAATAAAATATCACGCATATTAACCGGTGCTCAGGAGGAAAGCGGCACAGATATGGAAAAAATCGCTCGTGGTTTAGGAAAAACCGTTGAGTTCTTTTTGTCGGACACAATCTATATCCCGCAAATGGGAGCTGCGTCAGCGAATAAAATTGCGTTCTATGCCGGAGAACCATCTGAAAAGCAGGAACAAATTGCTAATCAGCTAATGGAACTGATGGAAAATATTGATGAAGTGTTGAGCGCAAAAAGCCGGTTTGAGCACATAGCAAGAGGATAAGGTATGAATGTTGAACGTTTGCGAAAGATAATTTCATATAGTGAATCGGATCGCGAAGAGATTGATTCCAAGGTGAAGCGGTTCTGCTCTTTTGCCGGGATCGAATATGATAGTGATCTGCTTAATATTTTGCAGATTGTCAGATCTTCATTTCAGAAAAAAGGATATCTTGTTTTTGAAATACCTTTTGCTGATGACGAAATAGGTGCTCTCTGTTATAGAGGAGATGGGCTGGGTTATGTTGTACTTAATACATCATTGCCCAAAGTGAATGTTAACTTCGCTATAGCCCATGAGATTTATCATGTTTTTTTTGGATCTGAGGAGTTTGTCTCAAAGGTCGAATTTGTTGATGACCACTACTATGAGCACGAGGAAGAATATGCTGCAAATCTCTTTGCCGGAATGCTCCTGATGCCTGAAGTTAGTTTCAGAAGAATGTATTCGAAATTCAAAGACGAATCAGATGGGGATGAGATCGGTACAATCGTTAGATTAATATCTTACTATCAGGTGCCGTATATGGCGGTATTGATAAGATGCCTGGAATTGGGTCTGATTGAGGGAAATGCTGAGCTGGATGAATTGTTTAGCATTGATAGAGCCCAAGTAAAGCAACAATTGACAGAATTGTGGTTGGATGAAAGTATCATGGAACCCTCTTTGCGTGATGATTATATTCATATCGAAGCTCTTGTTGGCAGGTTTGGAAGGGAATTCATTGAAGATAAATATATTAATGAGAGAACAGTCATTAAAGCGCTTGAAAACATGCGAGAACTATACGCAAAGATTAAGGGGGAGTAGGATATGGCAACAACATATGCGGAAACCCCTGACAACTATAGTGAAATAGAAAAATCCGTTGTTACGGATGTAGATAAGATTAAGAGTATGTTCTTCGAAGCAGAAAAGGTGTTTTTTTATGATGCATGTTCGTTTCAAAGGCATTCGAGCTTGAAGGAACAAGAGAAGAGCATACTGATTCAGTACTTTAAGAACCGGGGGATAGCAATCTTTTTGACAAGATGTATATTGATGGAGTTGTCCGGAGATAACCATGTTCTGGAACGGAAGTTTATTGATTATATAAATAAACTGAAAAACTCAGGTGTAAGTGTAGTTATTTTCAACGAGGAATATACATACAGCATCCTTTCGGATTGCTTTTCTACGATTGAAAGAATAAATGAGTATTTAATGTGGGCGGTACGAATGGCGAAAAGCCCTACAGGCACTATTACGGACACACTAAAATATAATGAAAAGCTCAATTCTGATGTAGTCGAGGGGAAAAATCTCAAAGCTTCTGATCTATATCAAAGATTTTTTTCTGCTGTGAGAAGAAATAAAGAACATGAAGATAATCTCGGAGAAGAACTGATTTCAATTTGTGCGCACATATTATCCTATTTGCCGGGAGTACCAGACGGAAAGCTGTGTGTGCTTACTGATGATAAGGGTGCAGCCAGTAAAATAGATTCTGTAATGAGAAGAACTAATCAAGAATATCGAGGCTCAAGAATTATCTTATTCAGCACTCCAAAGCTCATACAACATATGTACCAGGAAGGTGTAGAGTTATCAGAAGATGAAATTGTAAATGTTCTTTCTCAGGGTGTTTCTGAAAATATCGTGATAATGGGAATTACAGACTATGATTTTAGAGTAAATGATAAAATTCCGCTTTCATGTAGAGAACTCGCTCAAAAGATCATGGAACCGAATGAAATCAAGATTGTTTTTTAAAATATAAGATAAGTATAAGAACCAAACAATGTATTAGCAGCGGGACAGTCAGCGATGATTGCCCCGCTTTTTTGCTTTACGCTTTTTTCGCGGCGTAGGCTATGCAATGTAGAAAAAATTGCAAACATTTTTCAATTCTGTAGGAGAACCAGGACGCAAAACTGATTAGGAGAGTAGGAGGAATTGCGGTTCCTTACGATCATAGTGGCGCTCTGTTTACGGCTGATCAGAAGAAGAGCGGCATCTTGGCATCGGTAAAGGGGAACGAACGGGTAGTGGCACTTTCCATGTTCACGCTTGTTCTCGCGTCCGCGGCGGGAATCCTTTTTCCTGTTCTGACAAAGTTGTTCACGGATGACATCCTGGTCGGGAACAGGGAAAGCTGGGCAACACCGTTTTTCCTGTTTTATGCAGGAACAATTATCTATCAGCTGGCGGCAAGCATATTGAACATGACATATCTGTACCGCGTGAACGCGAAAATAGCGGCGGATTCAAATGTTTCCTTCATGTGGCATCTTCTGCATCTTCCTATGAAATTTTTTGGGCAGCGTAACGCAGGAGATATCGCAGGAAGACAGGCCGCGAACGACATCATAGCGGGGACGCTGTGGTTTTATTCCATTGCGTATCGCAATCAGCTTTCCCTGGCTCAGTTCACAGCTTTCATCTCCGCTTTCGGTCTGGTCAGCGGCGCGGTTATTGCGATGGGCAATATAGGGTCATCTTTCTCAAACTTAAACCCTGCGCTGAACATGGGCAGGGAGATCCTTATGACT
>JAZNHX010000025.1:0-18420 GCA_045577115.1 Faecalimonas sp.
TTAAATACTCCTCAAAATCCAAAATTAGTTTTTTCATACGAGACCTCCATGAACCAAATTTTTCATTTGTAACATTAGTTTCTCCTATGATGGTATAATAATGCAATTAAAAAAGGACAAAATTTGCCTATCCTTACAAATTTCGTCCTCATTTTTTATTATACACAGTTTAATCTAATTCTGCAATCTTATGATTCTGTTTTTTGGCTGCAGTATTCTTCTATCAATTCAATTAACTCTGTCGCTATTTCAACCATTTGCAATACATCCTCTTTTGTTGCAATATAAAAATCATCATAATCACTTGCATGGCGAATGACTTCTGCCGTCGATATTTGGCGTCCATACTTTTTAGGAAATTTCCCTTCATTTACATAATTCTTATTAAAATTACTCAATGCATCCTTATGCTTTTTATATGCTTTCCCTTCCAATGCATGAACTGCCGATATAGCATTATAGATTGCATAATATGCACGATTGTTTGCACCACGATAATCCTGTATGTCCCGTAAAGCAACCGCACTTTTCAAAGTGTGCTTTGCCATTTCTATTTTATATTTCGCCAAATCCTCCCTTGAGCCAACTTCATTATGCGGCATCATATAGTATCACTCCATCTCTTTTAATGTTTGCATAAAATGGGTAATTTGTGTTCCATTTTTCAAACTCCACTGTATCTTTTGCAATCGGATTAATCTCGATATCATAAGTCACATTAAACTCGTATGTTATATCCAGTAGTTCATTAGAATAATCTTTGATACGAAGATCCGGAATTTTTAATAAGATCATTACATCAACATCGGAATCTTTATTGTAATCTCCTCTGGCATATGAACCATAGAGGACAACCCGTTGCAAACTATCTCTATAGATTTTCTTCAGCTCTTGAACATAAAACTCTAGATGTTCACGAACATTCTGTGGAACTTCCTCTCGCAGTTCCGCAATTCTTGGTATCTTATACTCTGACAAAGCAGATAAATATCGATCTAGAGAATTGTCCACTCCATGCCACGACAACATCCTCTGCAAAAAAGCAATCGTAGACTTTTTGTATTTCCTATTTTCAATCACATACTTGGTTGCCTCATCAGAGTAATGTTCCGCGAAATATTTCATGTAAGCAAGAAATCTGTTTTGATTTCGATTCTCTATCTTATTATAGTCTTGAAGAAGGTCCAAAGTTTGCACTGCCGGTATCGTCTCGTCATTAATATGAAGAGAAATCTTCTCTACATAAATATCCCCTATATGTTTCTTGTCTTCTCTTAACTTATTTGACAAAATCTTAATCTGCGGATGTTCTTTTGCGATTATATCTTTCTGTTTGTATAATGCTTCTCCAACAACTATCCCCTTGTTACCCTTCGTATAGAAATCAACAACTGATTCATCTTCTACTTTCGAGCGACAATACACCCCTTTTGCCAAGCGTATGAGTTGTTCATATTTCGTCATCCGTTCTAGCACTTTATAATAAGCCGTATCTGGAACGTGACTTAACTGAGTATCTCTCAATGTACTTGCCTCGAATATTTGATTATATGACATGTCAAATATAACATCTTTTATTTCTTTTGCATAACTACTCATTCAAATCACTCCTTTCATATCTTTATGTTATAATATACTCAAAAAAGTGTCAAGTAAAAATATATTTTACTTGACGCTTTTCCGTTCCATTCTATTCTGTTACAATATCAACCTCTTTCGGATTAATAAACGCCTATATCATTCCAATTCCGCTATCTCATAATAAAGATCCGAATATCTTCCGCCCATCTCAAGCAATTCTTCATGTGTTCCGCGCTCGATAATTCTTCCCTGCTCGAGCACCATAATGGCATCTGACTTACGCACTGTGGACAGTCTGTGCGCAATAACAAAGGTGGTTCGATTCTCCATCAGTGCATCCATACCTTCTTCAATATGTCGTTCGGTCCTTGTATCGACTGAACTTGTCGCCTCATCCAGAATCAGAATCGGTGCTTTACTAATCATCGCACGGGCAATATTGAGAAGTTGCCTCTGTCCTTGCGAAAGATTCATACCATCGTTCTCCAAGACAGTATCATATCCATTTTCTAGATTCATAATAAATGAATGCGCCGATGCGACCTTTGCCGCCTCGATGACTTCCTCATCTGTAGCATCCAGTCGCCCATAGCGTATATTTTCCATAACCGTTCCTGTGAACAAATGTGTGTCCTGAAGCACCATCGCTATATTGGAGCGAAGTACTTTTCGGTCAATCTGTTCTAGCGGAATACCATCGATTGTAATCATACCTTCTGCTATATCATAGAAACGTGATAACAGATTGGTAACCGTTGTTTTTCCGGCACCGGTTGAACCCACGAAGGCTATTTTTTGTCCTGGTTTTGCGTATAGAGAAATATTATGTAATACCGTAACCTCCGGCTTGTATCCAAAACTTACGTTATCCAGTACTACATGACCCTTGATTGAATCAACTGGCTGCAGATTCTCATCCTCTTTTTCCGGCTCCTCTGCGAGAATCTCAAACACACGCTCTGCACCTGCAAGCGCAGAGAACACAGTATTCATCTGTGTGGATATCTCATTGATTGGTCGGTTGAACTTCTTCGTATAATTAACGGATATTGTAAGTCCTCCGATATCGAACCCTTTTGCTACCACCAGAATCGCACCCACGCAAGCCGTGATTGCATAGGAAATGTTACAGAGCTGATGTGTCGCCGGTCCCATAATTCCCGCACAGAACTGTGCTCGAATCTGAGCCTCACATAATTCTTCATTTAGAAATTCAAATTCTTCGATTGCAACTTCCTCATGATTGAATACTTTTACAACCTTTTGTCCGGTAATCGTCTCTTCCGCAAATCCATTTAGCATACCGAGATTCTTCTGTTGCTTAGAATAAGCACTTCGTCCCCATTTCATAATTCCCCGACTGACCATTGTAAGGATTGGTGTCATAATGATGGTAATCATTCCAAGTATCCAGTTCGTATAGAGCATAAGCGCAATCGTTCCCACGATTGTAATCGCACCGCAAATAATCTGAATTAAGGTTGTATTCAACATATTTCCAACAGAATCCACGTCGTTAGAAAAACGGCTCATAATATCCCCGGTCGAATGCGAATCGAAATACCGCACCGGAAGCGTTTGCAATTTCTCATACAGGTCTGCGCGCATTTTCCGCAGAGAACGCTGCGATACCGTGAGCATCAACCGTTGCTGTAACCACTGTGTAAATATTGACACCGCGTAAATGAGTGCCATCACAGCAAGTCCGCCTATCAGCCCCTGGATACGTGCTGTTAAATCTGTCTCATTCGGATCGTAGTATAGAAAGGCGTTCATAATCGGTCGCAGCATGTAGGACGCAATCAGCATTGCAAATGTATGGATAATAGCACTGACTACCGCTATAATAAAGAGCAGTCGTTCTTCTGCGATATAGCTGAGTAGCTTCCACAATGTACTCCATGCATTTTTCGGTTTTCCGGTCTTACCCATCGCATTTTTTGCCATGGCTCCGCCGCCTCGTCCAATTGTCATCGTCGCCTGGCTTCTGCGTGTTGAGGTGTAATTCTCATATTTTTTTATGAGGCGTTCGCGTTTCTTCTGATCCATGCTTACACCTCCTGCTCTTTCTGAGAATAATAGATTTCCTGATAGGTTTTACAGGTACCTATCAGCTCCTCATGCTTGCCGACACCGACAATCTTTCCTCCGTCCATCACAACAATCTTGTCTGCATCGATTACCGAGGTGATTCGCTGTGCGATAATCAGCTTCGTGGTTCCGCCAAGCTGCTCGCGAAATGCCTTTCTGATAGACGCATCCGTTGCGGTATCTACTGCACTTGTAGAATCATCCAATATAATAATCTTCGGATTCTTAAGCAGTGCTCTGGCGATACAAAGTCTCTGTCTCTGGCCACCGGACAGATTTGCCCCACCTCTTCCGATGTCACTTTCATAACCATCCGGGAATGAGCGGATAAAGGAATCTGCCTGCGCAATCTGAGCGACGCGAATCATTTCCTCATCAGTTGCATCTTCTTTTCCCCATCGGAGATTCTCTGCAACTGTACCTGAGAACAAGGTGTTTTTCTGAAGTACCACTGCGATATGCTCTCTTAAGTTTTCCAGTGCATAGTCTTTTACATTGACACCGTCAATCAGGACCTCTCCGTCATCCACGTCATAGAGGCGTGAAATCAGAGAGACGAGTGTGGATTTCCCGGAACCCGTGGAACCGATAATTCCCACTAATTCTCCCGATTTTATATGTAAGTTAATATCATCCAGAACATGGTCTGTGTTCTTTTTATAATAGCGGAAGTTCACATGTTTAAATTCAATCTCACCATGTTCTACCATCTTATCCTTATGAAAAGCATTTTTATCGGTTAAATCTATTTCCGCATTCATGACTTCCTGAATTCTTCGGTGAGAAGCTGCTGCCCTTGCTCCTTGAAGCACAATGTTTGCAAGGAAGTTAAGCGACATCAATATCTGCGACAAATATGTGATAAATGCCGTCAGCGTTCCTATCTCCATGTCACCTACCATAATCGACTTTCCGGAGAACCAGATAACCAAAAGCGTTGTTAAATTGATGGCAAATGTCGATACCGGGTGCATAAAAAGCATAACCTTAAGTGCCGATATACTTTTTTCAACTAAAGCATCATTGATGACGGCAAATTTACCAATCTCATATTCTTCTCTTACAAAAGACTTAATCACCTTTTCATTCGTGATGGTTTCACCCACACTGTTATTCAGTCCATCAATAGCCACCTGCATCTTCGTATATCGCGGCGATGCAGTTTTAATAATAATCGCTATCGCGATTGCCAGAAACGGGGCAATTGCAAAAACAACAAGTGCCAGTTTCGGCTCTAGCACAAAGGACATCACAAGTGCACCAATAAGCATAATCGGACTTCGGAACATTCCTCGCAAAAGTGTCTGGCTGAAATGCTGAATATGTGTAATATCATTTGTAATTCTGGTAATCAGCGAACCGGTTGTGAACTCATCGATATTTGCAAAAGAAAACTTCTGAATTCTGCCAAAGACATCTTTACGAATTCCTGCCGCCAGGCGTGACGAACCGCGGATAGCAAAATTCGCACCCAAGATTCCGGTAATTAGCATGAAAATGGCGATTAATGCCATGTAGATTCCGTTCTTCACAATATAGCAGATGTCGTTTCTAACCACACCTTCATTGATAATATTCGCATTAATATAAGGTAATATTATTTCACCGAGTGCTTCCAGTATCATAAAGAACGGACCTAGCAAAAAGCAGTACCAATATTTTTTTGCGTGAATTAAGTAATTTTTCATCGTTATCACCCTTGTGTATTTGCATAAAAAATTTGACAGTTTAATTATAACCCAAACTGTCAAATATTGTAACTATTGTAAATTTATTTCTCTGCTAATACAGCTTTCAAGAACTCCCACACTCTCGCAATGGAACTGATGCTAATCACTTCATCCGGTGTGTGCACATCTCTCATGTTTGGTCCGAGCGAAATGCAATCCAATCCTTCAATCTTATCTGCCAACAAACCGCATTCCAAACCTGCATGAATCACTTCGATTTTCGGTGTGACACCAGTCTGCTTTTCGTATACTTTGATACACAGGTCACGAAGTTTTGATTCTCTTGCATACTCCCAACCCGGATATTTTCCATGGTAAGATGTTTCTCCGCCAAGACTCTTTGTAATCTGCTCTAACTTTGCAGCAAGATACTCTTTTGCTGTTGCAACAGAACTTCTAATTGAGAAACATGTCTGAATTCCTTCTGCATCAATCTTCATCACACCCATGTTGAGCGACGTCTCAACAAGTCCTGGTAAATCCTGACTCATTGCCTGTACACCATTTGGCATCAAGTTAAGTGCTGTGATTGCCTTTTCTTTAGAAGCATCTGTAAGAACCGCGCATTCTGCTACATCTTTTACTTCAAGTACAATTGCAATGTTCGAATCTGTTACACCGTACTCTGCTTTAATTATTGTATTGAATTCTTCTACTGCTTTTTTCAAATCATCTACATTTGCCTCTTCCACAATAAATGTTGCATTAGCATTCTTTGGAATGACATTATCCTTCACTCCACCTGCCATGCTCACAACATCACATACAACCTTATCTTTCATATATAAGAAGAAACGTCCCATCATCACGTTGGCATTTGCACGTCCTCTGTCAATCTCGATACCAGAATGTCCGCCAAGGAAGCCTGTAGTCTTAACCTCACATACAACACCTGTCTTTGTGGTCATTTCCACCGGAATCTTGCAGTCTGCTCTCATACCGCCTGCGCATCCTGCTGTGAATACACCTTCATCCTCTGAGTCGATGTTGAGAAGTCTCTTCGCCTTACAGCATGACAAATCAATGGCCGATGCACCTTCCAAGCCAGTCTCCTCACAGATAGTAAATACACACTCTAAACGTGGATGCGGAATGTCTTTTGCATCCAAAAGCGCAAGTCCGTATGCTACTGCAATACCATCGTCTCCACCGAGTGTTGTGCCATCTGCCGTAATATAATCTCCATCCACCATAATGCGGATGCTTTCTTTCTCCATATCTATATCACATTCCGGAACCTTATCCCCTACCATATCAAGATGCCCTTGAATGATGATTGGTTCCACGTCCTCGTATCCAGGTGTTGCTTCGCCAATAATAATCACGTTTCCGAGTTCATCCTGTTCGTAGTAAAGTCCTCTCTCCTTTGCAAACGCCACACAGTAATCACTCAGTTCCTTCTCATGATAAGAAATGTGTGGGATGTTGCAAATATCCTCGAAAAATCCAAGAACCGATGCCGGTTCATATCCGTTTAAAACTCTCATGTTATGTCCTCCAAACGTTGCTCATAACTATTTATTATTTTAAAGCATCCTGTAGAACTTTTCAACCCAAAAAGAGACCACTTTAAATGGTCTCTTCCCCCGATAGGTGTTGTAAGATTTCTTTTTTGTATTGTAAAAATTCATCCGTGAGTTTAAAGTCTTGCGTTCTCGATTTCGATTCTCGAATCACAATCTCTTTCGTAATCTGTCCCGGCTTTCCTGTAAGCAAATATATACGGTCGGACAACAAGATTGCCTCATCAATATCATGCGTAATAAATAGAGTTGATAATTGGATTTTCTCCATGACATTCAAATACCATTCATGCATCGAATGTTTTGTGAGCATATCCAAGGCTGAAAATGGTTCATCCAGAAGTGCCACCTTTTGTGAAAATAGATACGTGCGAAGCAGAGCTGCCCTTTGCTTCATTCCGCCTGAAACTTGCGACGGATACTTCTTCTGTGTTCCTTCCAAGCCAAACTCTGCAAAGTAAGACGCCGCCTTTTCCCTCGCTTCTTTCTTTTTCATTCCGCGAATCATAAGCGGAAGCGCCACATTATCCAGAATCGTGCGATATGGAAGAAGCAAATCCTTCTGAAGCATGTAACTAACATTGCCCGGTTTTCCTGTTACCTCTTCATTGTCAATCCACACTCTTCCCTCATCCGGAAGACTTAACCCCGAAATGATATTAAAAAGGGTTGTCTTACCCCCACCGCTGACTCCAAGGAGAGAGACAATCTCTCCCTCATGAAGTTCCAGCGAAATATTTTGAATAATTGTTTCGGAATCAAAGGTTTTTGTAACACCTTCCACCTTTAAAACTGCCATGTTATCCTCCAATTGTAATCGAGTCTATTTTAACAGACTTATTATCTACATTTCCTACTTAGTTTGGCAGAAACTCATTCGTAAATCCTGTATTCTCCGGAATATCTGTCTCTACCAAATCCTTTTCGTTAATCCAGTTGTAGAAATTATTCCAACGAGTCGCATCAATGTATCCCCATTTTTGTGCATCCGCCTGATATTTGTCAGCCAAATATTTTTGACTTGCATTTACTAATTCTTTATCTAATTCCGGATTTGCCTTGCAAAGAATCTCTGCTGCCTCGTCCGGATTCTCCATTGCAAACTCATATCCCTTTGTCATCGCTGCTAAAAATGCTTTTGCTGTGTCCGGTTTTTCCTCTAAAAATTTATTTCCGGAAATCAGAACCGGTGTATAGTAGTCGAATACCGGATCGATGTCCGCGAATGCGAAATAATCGGTTTCCAGTTCCTCAAGTTCTGTCTTCACACCTGCCCATCCGTAGAAAATCCAGATAGAATCTACAGAATTTGTCTTCAGTGCAGACACTTCATCGGTAACGGTGCTTGGAATCAGTTCCACTTTCGAGAAATCTCCGCCATCCTTTTCTACCACTTGCTCCAGTGTTGCAAGCTCGATAGGTCCGTTCCATGTGGCATAATTGTGACCTTCCATTCCCTTCGGTGTGTCCATTCCTTCGCCTTTGCGGGAAATAATTCCGGATGTGTTGTGCTGAATCACTGCTGCCACCGCCGAAATCGGAAGTGCGTTCTCACCAACTAAAGCAGCTGCCATAGAATCCTGGAAGGAAACTCCGAACTGTGCCTTGCCCGAAGCCACAAGCACCTCTGCCCCATCCTCCGGTGGCTGTACGATTTCCACTTCTAAACCTGCTTCTTCAAAATATCCTTTTTCCTGTGCTACATAGAGCCCTGTATGGTTTGTATTCGGTGTCCAGTCGAGCACAAATGTTATTTTTTCTAAATCTTTAATGTCGCTTTCCCCATCCTTCTGGGTAGTTCCACATGCGGTCAATGCAAGAAGCATTGCGCCTGTCAATAATAATGCTAATATTCTCTTTTTCATGTCAATTCTCCCTTTCCCAAGGCATACATTTCTTCTGCAAGAAGTCGACTCCTTTCATGAGCAAAAGGCTGATAACGGAAATCAAAAAGATTACCGCGAACATCTTGTCAAAAGAAAATGCCTGTTTTACTCGTGTCATATATACGCCGAGGCCTTTAAAGCCCCCGAGCCATTCAGAAATTACCGCGCCCACAACTGCATACGAAGCTGCAATGCGAACCCCTGCAAAGAACTCCGACATCGCACCCGGAAACTTAATATGGCGGAATATTTGCCATCTACCTGCCCCCATCGCACGAAGCATGTTCATCGAATCCTTATCGGCAGACTTAAATCCATTTAAAAGTCCTACTGCAATCGGGAAAAATGTGGTGATAACAATCAGAATCACCTTCGGTGCCATCTCGTAGCCGAACCACAATACGAGGAGCGGCGCGATAGCAACTGTCGGAATTGTCTGCGTCAAAACCATCAGCGGATAGAGTGCCTTATAAAGTCCTTCAAACTGGTCCATAAGAACTGCTGCCAAGAACCCTAGAGCGATTCCCGACAAGAGTCCGATAAATGCTTCTGTCAAAGTTATGAGAGAATGCTGCATCAAAATTGGGAACTCTTTAACAAGTGCTTCTATCACCTGAATCGGTGACGGCAACATAAAACTCTCTACTAACCCTACAGACGAAATCATCTGCCACACTATTAAAATCAATACAATTGCGGAACATGACCAAATACTACTGGTGATGTTTGGTAACTTTCTTTTCAATGCTCAGTACTTCTCCTTCCGGACGATATGTAATCTTAACATAGGCAGACACAGACTCTGCACCTACTCTTACTGCTACTTTCTGACATTCCTTAATAATGTCCATGAGTTCATCATAATCCCCCTCAATTGAGGTCTCGCATGGTCCCACATAGTAGGTCAACCCCGTGGATTTGATGTAATCAATCACCTCATCCACGATGCGAATGAGTTCTTCATCATTCTCCGCCTTCGGCAGAACTTGAATTGCTACACTTGCGTTCATAACTATCTTCTCCTTTTTATCTTTTGACTGGTGACCTGTTTCCTGATGCTTTCTATAATTTGTCCTATTCCCCTCTGCAATACCCACACTTTTTCAAAATCATGGGTATTTCATGCGCCTAAAGGCTATCCTATAGAAAATCACGCCATAAAACCACAGGAATCGAAGATTTTTTGCTTACTTCTGGGTATGGAGCTCCATGTTATACGTTTTTATACCCATTCCAACAAAAAATACCTAGGCCTCAGCCTAGGTACTAAATTATTTTATCATTTCTCGCTTCCTACGCTGGCATTATCCAGATCAGGTTCTCGGGTTTAGGATGACGACATCCAATCTCAGCCGGCTCAATTACCAGCGCCCCTTCAATTGTCTCCTTTAGTCTACTACTCAATTTTTCTAAAGTCAATATTTTGTGCTTAACTTATTGGAAAAATGTGTTATACTGTACAAGGTTATTACATTACAGAAAGGAAAAAGACTATGTTATTCAAACTATTTTATACATTTGCCAAAATTGGTCTCTTCACCTTCGGTGGCGGCTACGGCATGATTGCCATCGTACAGGACGAATGTGTGGACAAGAAAAAATGGATTACCGATGACGAGTTTGCAACAGTGCTTACCATCGCAGAATCCACACCGGGACCAATCGCCATCAACTGCGCAACCTACACCGGATACGCTCAGGGTGGAATCCTAGGTTCCATCGCAGCAACCTTCGGAGTGGTACTCCCATCCTTTGTAATTATTTATTTAATCTCATCTTTCTTCAACAACTTATTGGAAATTGAGATTGTTGCAAACGCATTCAAAGGAATTCAAGTCGGTGTCGGGCTTATCATCCTTCGTGCAGGCTACAACTTATATAAGAAAATGAAGAAGAACGCATTTACCATTGCGATACTGGTCATCGCATGCTTGGTTATGCTGGCCATTAACTTCCTTGGGCTAAGCTTCTCAACCATCTATATGCTTTTGATTGCAGGGGTAATTGGCGCGATATATAGTCAGATTCAGAGAATCAAAGAAGGAAAGAAGGTGCAGTCATGATTTACTTAGATTTGTTTTTGGGCTTTGTAAAAGTCGGGCTCTTCTCCTTCGGCGGTGCATATGGTGCCATTCCGGTAATTCGAGAAGTTGTTATGCAAAACGGATGGTGCTCTGAAGAGAAATTCGCCTACCTCTTAGCTATCAGTGAAAGTACACCGGGACCGATTATGGTTAATACAGCAACATACATTGGAAATGAAGTCGGTGGTATTCTTGGCTCGACTCTTGCAACCTTTACTGTTTGCTTGCCTGCTTTTATTATCATTTTGCTCCTTTCCATGATTCTCAAGAACTTTTTAAAGAATCCTTATGTACAGGGAGTTTTGAATGGTATTAAACCATGTATTATCGGTATCATCTTAGCAACTGGCCTTCACATGATAATCGAAAATGCTTTTGCAGAAGGCTTTAGTATTCCGAAGAACTGGCAGTCATTTATGATTATGGCTATCCTAATTGTTGCCATGTTTGTTTACAAAAAAATAAAAGGAAAAGCAATTTCACCGATTATGCTGATTGCAGTTGCAGCCGTAAGTGGAATTGTAATATACGCAATTTAATCGAACAGGGAGATAGCACATCGTGGATGTTACTATCTCCCATTCTTTATCTCAACTCCCACGTCGCAATGTCTCGATGTGGATTTGGTTTTGCAAGTCCAATCTTCACAACTTCACCTTCAAACATTCCAAAACTCTCTTGCAACACCTCAAACGCAATTCTCATCTCTTCTTTCGAGAGTTTTTTTGCAATTGTCGTATGTGGAAGCCATTGAAACGGCTGATAATATGGACTAAATTTAATTATGTCCATTTGCGAAAGTTCATCGTTTACACATGCACATACATCATGCAGATACCGATTAACAACAGGTGCCAAAAAAATCACGTATGGGAAAAATTGTCCCACTGAAACCCACTCTAACGTGCCCTTTTCTAAGCCTGTAATAGCTTGTCCCATTACTTCGATTACCCTTTTTTCATCCTTCGCCTCGAATGCAGAAATCGTGATATGCGGCGGTACCTCGCTATCTAACATAAACGTATTACCTGTTGTTTCAGCCACCTTATCAATATATTGCCGAATCCGTCGGTTCGTTTTTTCATCAAAATAAATCGATACTAAATACATATTTAATCTCCAATGCCTCTTTGATCTCTCAACAGACTTTACATCTTTTCTTTTACTTTACAATAATTTTAACATTTGAACTAGTGTTTCGTCATCTTTTCTAATACCAAATTCTTTAAAATCATTCTCTTCAACATAAAATTGTCTTAATTTGGGATTATTTCAGATTCCAGAAAAACCGCCACGCCACCTGCTCTATACTGCAATTTCTTCACTTCAGTAATTGCAACTTCTAACAATTGTTTCCCTGTTATTTGAGTATTTGCATTTTCCGAATAATTTTTTCCTAACTGAGCAATTAAATATGCTGACAGATAAAGTTCTTGTTTGTCTGCATCAATTTTGCCTACGAGTAACAACTTTTTTCTTATTGTATTACTGAAAACTGTCGAATTGACCGTGATTGGTTTTATTGCCAAAGTGAAATAACCTACTAATGTGGCAGTCTTTTCTGAAAACACTAGATATGTAACAGATTGATTCTTTTTTGTAAAACTGATTGCATTTTCCTTGAGAAATTTCTCAACATTTGGATTTAAAGGACAAGAAAAACCGGAAAACAAATTTATCAACATTTGCTCTCCGGCTATTTCCGAATGATTATTCAATAGGTAATCGCGCATGTTTACTGTAGTATAGTTATCTTTTAACATTTACCTCTATTGTCCTCTTGATAAATTCCTTTAATTCCTCTCCATGCAGTTCGCATACCTTTACCGTCATCGGACGTTCCGGAGTATTTGCGGAAGCTTCAATTGCATCAGCAAATCTTTCAACCGCTTCTTTTCCCGAAATCACAAAATCTGTAGTTATACTTGATGCTGCCATAACAGCACCTCCATTCTTGTAAATCGAATACCATATGTATCACATTATATTTCGTCAACCCAAACAATTGCATCGACATTCTTATACTTCTTCTTTAAGATTTTTCTACGGAACAAATATACAGTATACGAAAACCATAACACAAAGAAAATAATGCAGGCAATCACAGCATTCTTAGGAGACCCTGCCGCAAAACTCAACAAAAACAACAATGGTGCAATCATTACCATGGCAGGAAAATTGGAAAGAATGTATAAACTGGATGTAGGCGTCCGCAGACTCGGGTCAATCTCCTTCATCAAAATCATTCCGTTTGATGCAGTCCCAGTCATAGTACCGTAACACATCAGGAACATCTCATGTTCAAATCCCTTAAAACATTCTTTGGACACAAGACGGATGTAAACATATGTAATTACTGCACCTGTCACGCTAAGAAGCAATACCGGTATAATGTAATTTTTGATATCATTAATTTCGATAGCCGCTACACCTGCAACAATCATCAAATCAAAAGAAAAACCTGAAATACGATCCATCTGATAGTTATTAATATACTCTCGATGCATCAAATTCTTCCTTCGTAGTTGTTTCACAACCAGTTTTATTAACATAGCAGCCAAAGAAGCCCACAAGAAATTAAAGCCCCATGCAATGCTGTTTGTAAAGTCAGAAAGAATGCCCAACAAATACATAAATCCAAAGGAAAGAGCATAGGACAGAGCCACAAAGCCTGCCTGAATCGTGAATTTATCCACTGATTCACTATCCGGAATTTCCTGTCCACTTGGATTAGTTAAGTCAATCGAATCGCCGTCTATTCTGGACTTGCGAACATAAAGTTCCCCTCGCGTTTTATAAATATTAATATATAACACGCCCAGCACAGACGCCACAACAAAGCCTATCGATGCCAAAGATAACCCGACGCTACCATTGCCGGAAAACTGTGCAGCCGGAGTATTTGTAAAGTTAATATCCCAACTCAATGCATTACCCGGTCCTTGTCCATATGCCAAAGGCAAGATCAAACCACAGACATATGAAACAACCTTATCTCCATGACGTGTCAATAGAAAAAGAAGCAATGTGATTCCAAGCCCTACAAAAGCCTGTAGCATATAACATCCTCCCTGCAAGGCACCAAATTCAAGAACCTGAACCTTATTGGTCCTATGTGCACTTTTCTCTGTTTTTAAGGACATCGATGCAAAACCAATGGCTAGGCAATGATATGTAATAACCTGCATGAGCCGATTATCGACCAGTACCAGTCCAAACTGTTTTGTAATCAAATTAATAATTAACAGAAGCGCTCCGCCCAAAAGTGCAGATGGAATCAGACACTTTCTGAATAGTGGAACCGTCCTTCCAAGAATATTTCCCAACATTAAAAATAACAACAACAATCCCAGCTGAACCAAAAAGCCCCAGACAGCATCGTAATTTGCCATAGTAAAATCCCAACTGGATGCGTAATTCATAAATTTCCTCCTCATATGTAACAACTTTATAGAACAACATTTCACTCTTGTTAATTATAATCTTGGCTATCAGTTTCGTCAACTATTGTTGAGAAAACTCATTGCTTAAATCATACTTTTGTTATAAACTATAGTTAGGTTTTTTTAAGAGGTGTACACTATGAAGCAGCAAATAATATGGAGCATCCTTCGTCCATTGGTATACCCATATCTAAAGATAAAGTTTGGCTATACCTACGAGAAGGCAAAAAATCTTCCGGAGACGTACATTGTGCTCTCCAACCATACAACCGATTACGATCCAATTTTCGTCGCGATGAGTTTTCCGAAATTCATGCACTTTGTGGCAAGCGAGCATGTAGCAAGATGGAAATTCCTTTCCACACTAATCAACTTTGCTTTTGCACCAATCTGGCGCTACAAAGGCTCTGTGGCAGCATCCACGGTTATCGACGTATTTAAAAAAGTAAAAGAAAAAAAGAACGTTGCCCTCTTTGCAGAAGGTGCACGCACCTGGGATGGTATCACAGGTCCGATTCTTCCTTCTACTGGAAAAATGGTGAAAAAGGCGCGTTGTGGTCTGGTTACATATAAGATTGTCGGCGGTTATTTTGCAAGTCCGCGTTGGAGTCAATCTAATACCCGCAAAGGCTATGTACACGGTGCACCGGTTAATGTCTATACGCAAGAACAGCTGCAAGCAATGACTGTAGATGAGATTAACGAGGCTATCAATCGAGACTTATATGAAGATGCCTACGACAGACAAATGAAAGAACCTAAGATATACAAAGGCAAGAACCTTGCAAAATACATGGAAAACCTTCTGTTCATTTGTCCGAAATGCGGTAAGATTGATACCATACAGACATATGATAATAAAATAACATGTTCTGCATGTGACCTCTCGTTTACATATAATGAATATGGTATGTTGGAAGAAAGTAGCTTTAAGACCGTCAAGGAATTGGCAGACTGGCAACGATTAGAAATAGAGAACATTGCCAAGACAGATGTTGTATATACTGCATCAGGCGGACGCATGATTACTGTAAAGAAACATGAGGAAACACTGGTTGCCGAAGGCCCTGTGACTCTCTCCCGAGCCTCCTTGGTATGTGGAGACATGGAGATACCACTTAGCAAAATCAGTGATATGTCGATTCACGGACGTCGCGGACTTGTGTTCACGGCACAGAAGCAATATTACGAATTAGTACCTTCAAAAGAGGCAAACGCTCTTAAGTTCCTTTGGCTCTACGAAGAATATACAAAACAGAATGCAAATACATAATTTGCTTCAAAATGGCGAGACTCACAAAAACATGTGAATCTCGCCATTATTATTACTTCTTCTTCAGTACAATCGCACATCTAGACGGCACATAGCACTGGAATCCGTACCATCCCTCCGGCGTCTTCTTTGCTTTGTAAATATATTCCTTATCCACTCTCTCCGGTCCGCCAAACGCACCGTCGTCACTGGATAGAATCACTTGATATTTCCCTTCTTTCGGTACTGGGATAAAATATCCGTCAAAGGATTTTTCCGGATGGAAATTGAAGATAAATACTACATTTCCTTTATTATAAATAAGCATCTTATCATCCTGATGCATCCACCTATTCTCAGCCTGTTTCTGCAACAGTTTTTCCTTCTGAAGTAAATGAATCATAGCTTCATCAAAGGAATTCAGTTCGCAGAATCTTAACTTTTCATCATCCACAAGCCTCCACTGACGTCTACAATAATGATAACTCCAACCATTTCCTTCTCTCGGGAAATCAATCCATTCCGGATGACCAAATTCATTTCCCATAAAGTTCAGGTACCCTTCTCCTGCCAATGATGCCGTAAGAAGTCGAATCATTTTGTGAAGAGCGATTCCTCGGTCTACTATCAGATTGCCACCGAATTTCATCATGCCGTTATACATCTCGGCATCGCACAGACGGAACATAAGTGTCTTGTCCCCCACCAACGCCTGATCATGTGATTCCGCATAACCAATGTTCTTTTCCTGTGGCCTGCGACCGATGAGTTCGTACCATATCTTCAGAATATCCCAATCTTCGTCCTTTGCTTCTTTTAATGTCTTAATCCAAAGGTCCGGAACTCCCATTGACAGACGATAGTCAAAACCAATGCCGCCGTCCGCTATCTTAAGACACATACCCGGCATTCCGGACATATCTTCTGCAACCGTAATTGCATATGGATTAATCTTATGAATCAGTTCATTGGCAAGTTGCAGATAAGTAACCGCCTCTGTATCCGTATTCATAGAAAAATACATATCGTAACTACTAAATGCGCTTCCAAGTCCATGGTCGTGATATAGCATAGACGTTACGCCATCAAAACGGAAGCCGTCAAAATGGAAGGTCTCCATCCAATATTTCAGATTTGAAAGCAGGAAGTGAAGGACTTCATTCTTACCATAGTTAAAGAGCTTCGTACCCCATTCTCTATGGTTCCCCTTTTCTCCCTCGTGGAAGAACTGATATACCGTTCCGTCGAATTCATTCAGACCTTCATTCGTATTATTGACTGCATGAGAATGAACCACATCCAAAAGAACAGCGATGCCCATCTCATGGGCCGCATTCACAAGGGCCTTCAGTTCACTGCTCTTACCATAGCGAGACGATGCCGCAAAGAAATTCGATACCTGATATCCGAAGGAACCATAATACGGATGCTCCATAATCGCCATAATCTGAATTGTGTTATAGCCTAATTTCTTAATACGCGGCAAGATATTTTCACGGAATTCGTCATAGCTTCCGATATCATATTTATCCTGCGCCATACCGATGTGGCATTCGTAGATAAATGGCGTCTTATCCGGCTTGAATCCATGATCTGTCCATGGGAAATGTGAAAATGTGTCTTCCATCTCCGCGCACCACAAATATGTATCAGGATCTTGTACAACTCTCGTCGCATACAACGGAATGCGGCGAAGCATCTGTCCGTTATGAATCACAATTGCCTGAACCTTTTGTCCTACTTGAAGCGCTTTTTCGCTTTTGAGATGTACTTCAAAAACACCGTTGTTCAGTTTTTCCATCGGACAGGACTTATCCTCCCATCCATTAAAATCCCCGGTCAGATACATCGCTTCGGCAGCTGGTGCCCATTCTCGGTATACCCATCCGGTCTCTGTGCGATGAAAACCGAAGTACTTATGTCCATTGGCGAAATCTACAATGTTCTTAATCTTCCCCAACAGGTCTTTTCTTTTGCTTTTGTACAAATTCATTCGAAGATTAATATCTTCTTCATAATCTGCCAAATAAGGATCTATCTTTAAAATTTTATAAGACATGACTACCTCCTTGCATCGCTTTTCTATTGATAAATTTATTATACTCCCTTTTTATCCAATTTTCCATAAATCTTTTTTAACTTCCTTGACATAACATTTTTACAACAAATTGGCATGCAAAAAGGGATTCGTATTGAATCCCCTTTTTTATGAAAGAATTCCTTTGTCAAACTCAGGGTTGATATAATAGAAATTCTTTGCATCGAGTGAATCTTTTGTTCTCTCAAGTGCCTCTCCAAATCTCTGGAAGTGCACGATTTCCCTTGTTCTTAAGAACTTCAGCGGATCGCGAACCTCCGGATCGGTGATGACACGAAGAAGGTTATCGTATACTGTTCTCGCCTTCTGCTCTGCCGCCAAGTTCTCCGTTAAGTCAGTAATGGCATCACCCTTTGATTGGAATTCAGTTGCAGTAAATGGTACACCTGCTGCCGCTGTTGGCCAAACTCCTGCGGTATGGTCAATATAGTAGGCATCAAAGCCTGCTGCCTTTGCTTCCTCCGGAGTTAAGTTCTTGGTCAGCTGATATACCATTGCACAGATGATCTCCATGTGTGCAAGTTCTTCTGTACCGATGTCAGTTAAAAGACCTCCCACACGCTTATCCGGCATTGTGTAACGTTGAGACAGATATCTGAGGGACGCCGCCAGCTCACCATCCGGTCCGCCGTACTGACTAATGATAAGCTGTGCTGTCTTCGGACATGTCTTTGTAATGTTTACCGGATACTGTAATCGTTTCTCATATACCCACATTAGCTACACACTCCT
>JAZNHX010000026.1:0-4642 GCA_045577115.1 Faecalimonas sp.
CTCGTTTCCATGATACTTTCCGGATGTGGTCTGTACATGGGTATACACGGATTTAAGGAGCGCGAGAAGGACTACCTCACTTGCAAGATTGGGGTGGCGTGCAGCGCATCTTTTATTCTTGGATTTATTTTAATTTTTTGCAGAGGTTTATTTTAAATGAATGAAAGATATGAACTTGCAATAGAGAGAATTCGCTCTATTGTACATGAAGATACGGTGGCACTGCTTTACCGTGATTACTTTCAGAAGGTGGCAGGCTTTATCTTAGAGATTGATGCAATTAAGAATCGTCTTGAGAAAAAGCCGAATGCTGAGTGTACATTAGAGGAACTAAAAAGTGAAAATGAGAACATTTACAGAGACGTAACAGGGGAAATGTATGAGGAGAGTTTTGCAAATCCAGCTTATACAGTTAAAATGTTTGGCAAGGATTTGGGGCAACTTTTGAGTTTTCTCTACACGGAGATACGAGGCGAGATTCCGTATGTATACGAGAAACGCACAGAGTATCTTGCAATCTGTAATGAGTTATTTATAGAGATATATAATTGTTTTGAAGGTGTGGAGATTCCAGATTACAAGGAATTAAAAAGCATCGTCTATTGGTATGCCAGCGATTACTGTGATGTGTTTTTGGCAGACCGCATCGAGGAGCAGTTAAATCCAGATGTGGCATTTGCGACAGATATCATTATGCAGAGTGACCTGACAGACCTTCGTTATCTGTACTATTACGGAGAGTATGTTTCCGAAAATGAGTGGAAGACGGCAATGCATTTAAGTACCCTCCCACAACAAACTATCGACCGCATGGCTGAGGTATACACGGAAGGTTATCGCAAGGGATTTGAACTTGCGGGTATTGATTTGTCTAAGAAATCCGTTGTAAATATTCGTTATCAGTTAGGGTTCGAACGAGTAATCAAGAAGGCGATTGAGAATTTCGCAGCGATGGGACTTAGCCCAAGCATTTACCGTGCAGCCGTCAGTGCAGTGACAAAGAAGGAACAACACAAGATTGGTTTCTGTGGTGGCAGTCCAAACAAGCAGTATGAATATGACCATCGAAATGACCAGGGTCTTTTCATGGATAAGAAACTCATAGAGCGTAAATTAGATGTGATGAAAAATGCTTATGAACAGCACAAGGAGTTGGCGGCGAAGTTTGCAGGTCCGGCTGTGATGGAGGTGTTTGGTGAGGAGCCATTTGCACCATTACAGAAGGCAGAAGCAATTTCGTTGAGTGAAAAACAGGAGCAGCTCTCAGTAACCTATGACAGTAAGGCAGGGCAACTGACTAACCAATATATCAAGGGTGAAGAGCGCAGTTTTACAATTATTGCGTATCCGGTGCCGGAGATTGGTGAGCAGTACGAGGAGATTTTCAACGAGATTATCCGAATCAATACGCTGGATGCGGACCTTTATGCAAGGATTCAGCAGGCACTTATCGATGCGCTTGACAAGGGTGAGTATGTGCATATCTTGGGCAAAGGAGAAAATACAACTGATCTCAAAGTACAACTCTATCGCTTAAAGAATCCGGAGAAGGAGACTATTTTCGAAAATTGTGTTGCGGATGTCAATATACCGGTAGGTGAAGTGTTTACGTCACCTGTTTTAGAGGGAACTGACGGAGTTCTCTATGTGAGCAAAGTTTACCTGCATGAATTGCAGTACAAGGATTTGAGACTGGAATTCAAGGATGGCAAGATTGTAGAATATAGTTGTAGTAATTTTGAGGATGCCGAGGAAGGCAAGAAGTTTATTAAGAGTAATCTCTTGCACAATCACGATACGCTTCCGATGAGTGAGTTTGCGATTGGAACGAACACGACTGCATATGTGGTTGGCAAGAAATATCAGATTGAAGATAAGTTGCCGATTCTGATTGCAGAGAAGACGGGACCTCATTTCGCAGTGGGTGATACCTGTTATAGCTGGAGTGAGGAAAACAAAGTCTACAACCGTGATGGAAAAGAGATTGTGGCGAAGGACAATTCGATTTCCATTTTAAGAAAAGAAGACGTGTCAAAAGCGTATTTCCACTGTCATACAGATATCACGATTCCGTATGATGAACTGGCCGAAATCAGTGTCGTTCAAAGCGACGGGACAAAGGCCACAATATTAAAAGACGGAAGATTCGTATTAGAAGGAACAGAGCCTCTCAATGAACCGTTTCGTGATGATTGTTTATAAGTATTTATAAAGACTATTTGCCCTGATATTGGTTGACATTCAGGGCGTGTATTAGTAAAATATCTTATAACTGGAAAATGAAAGCAAAGGGAAGGAGACCCAAAATGCCAAAAGTAGGAATTGTAATGGGAAGCGACTCAGACCTTAAGGTTATGGGCAAAGCAGCAGACATGCTGGACAAATTCGGTATCGAATACGAGATGACAATCATCTCAGCTCACCGTATGCCGGACATTTTCTTTGACTATGCAAAATCAGCAGAATCAAAGGATTACAAAGTAATCATCGCAGGAGCAGGAATGGCAGCACATCTTCCGGGAATGTGTGCAGCATTATTTCCAATGCCGGTAATCGGAGTGCCGATTTCAGGAAAGAACTTGGATGGTATGGATGCAGTTTATTCTATCATGCAGATGCCACCAGGAATTCCGGTAGCAACAGTAGCAATCGACGGAGGAGCGAACGCAGGTATTTTGGCAGCTAAGATTCTTGCAACATCCAACCCGGAAATCTTAGACAAGCTCAAAGCTTACTCTGAGGAAATGAAAGAGACTGTTCAGGGCAAGGCTGAGAAGTTAGATAGATTAGGTTACAAAGAGTACATCAAACAAATGTAGGAACATACGGAGGAAAAAAAGATGGATTATAAGAACGCGGGCGTAGATATTGAAGCTGGTTACAAATCGGTAGAACTTATGAAAAAACATGTTCAGCAGACAATGAGACCGGAAGTTTTAACAAACTTAGGCGGATTTTCAGGTGCATTCTCTATGGAGAAATTCAAGGACATGGAAAAACCAACACTTGTATCAGGAACTGACGGAGTTGGTACAAAATTAAAATTAGCATTCCTTTTGGACAAGCATGACACAATCGGTATTGACTGTGTTGCTATGTGTGTAAATGATATCGCATGTGCAGGTGGAGAGCCATTATTCTTCTTAGATTACATAGCATGTGGTAAGAACGAACCTGAAAAGATTGCGACTATCGTAAGCGGTGTTGCAGAAGGATGTATCCAGTCAGGTGCAGCTCTCATCGGTGGTGAGACAGCAGAGATGCCGGGATTCTACCCAATCGACGAATATGACCTTGCAGGTTTTGCAGTTGGTGTAGTTGATGAGAAAGATTTGATTACAGGAAAAGACCTCAAAGCAGGAGATGTTCTTATCGGTATGGCATCTTCCGGTGTACATAGTAATGGATTCTCTTTGGTTCGTAAGGTGTTCTCTATGACAGAAGAGTCTTTGAACAGAGAGTATGATGCTCTTGGATGCACATTAGGTGAAGCACTTCTTGCTCCAACTAAGATCTATGTAAAAGCACTCAAAACAATCAAAGAAGCAGGTGTGACAATCAAAGCTTGTAGCCATATTACAGGTGGTGGATTCTATGAAAATATTCCACGTATGCTGAAAGATGGCACACATGCAGTTGTGAAGAAAGACAGCTATCCAATCCCACCAATCTTCAACATGTTGGCAGTTGATGGTGACATTGAAGAGCAAATGATGTACAACACATTTAACATGGGACTTGGTATGGTTCTTGCAGTAGATGAAAAAGACGTAGACGCAACTCTTGCAGCAATCAAAGAAGCAGGCGAAGCAGGATACGTAGTTGGTCACATCGAAGCAGGCGATAAAGGAGTTACTTTATGCTAAGAGTGGTTGTATTGGTTTCCGGAGGGGGAACAAATTTACAAGCAATTATGGATGCAGTGGATAACGGTACGATTACCAATACGGAGATTGTGGGCGTTATCAGTAACAATAAAAATGCGTATGCATTAGAGCGTGCGGCAAAACGCGGTGTGAAGAACATTTGTGTATCACCGAAAGACTTTGCTACACGTGCAGAATTCAATGAGGGATTACTGAAAGCAGTAGATGAGATGCAAGCGGATCTCATTGTTCTCGCAGGCTTCCTCGTTGTCATTCCGGAGCAAATGATTGAAAAATACCGCAATCGCATCATCAACGTTCATCCGTCTCTCATTCCGTCTTTCTGCGGAACGGGATTCTATGGATTGAAGGTTCATGAGGCGGCTTTAGAAAAAGGCGTGAAGGTGGTTGGTGCAACCGTTCACTTCGTAGATGAAGGAACAGATACCGGAGCAATCATTTTGCAGAAGGCAGTTGCAGTTGAGAAAGGAGATACTCCTGAAATCCTGCAGCGCAGAGTAATGGAACAGGCAGAATGGCTGATTCTGCCACAGGCAATTGACTTAATTGCCAATGATAAATTAGAAATGATTGATGGAAAAGTGTGGCTCAAATAGGAGGATACAGATGAAAGTATTAATCGTTGGAAGTGGCGGAAGAGAACATGCAATCGCATGGAAAGTAGCCCAAAGTGAAAAAGTGGATAAAATCTACTGTGCACCTGGTAATGCAGGATGTGCAGAATATGCAGAGTGCGTGCCAATCGGTGCAATGGA
>JAZNHX010000027.1:0-5417 GCA_045577115.1 Faecalimonas sp.
AATTCTTTATTTGATTAAGAAAGCTGAAAAATAGGTTATGACAGATATCATTGTTATTGTTGTCATTGCAATTATAGTAGTGTTATTGGGTGCGATTACATCGGGAGCCATTATCATTCATGATAAGAAAGTAGCTGAAAACATAGGGAGTTCGAAAATTGAGAACTCAGTAGAAGATAAGGATGAAAAGCTAGAAATTATAATTGAGGATGGAGAGGAATCATCTGAAGGAACGGAAGCAGAAGTGCAGACAGAATCTTTGACACCGATCTTTGATGAGAGTGCGGCAGTCTCCGTATGGACAACCTCTAATCTCAATCTCAGAGAACAACCAGATGCAAATAGTGGCGTTATTACTGTTATTTCCAAAGGAACAGAGATTAAAAAAGGTGCAGAGGAAAATGGCTGGGCTTATGTGAAGGTTGGCGACAATCTTGGATATGTCAGTGCACAGTATATCTGTGACACAAAACCGGAAGAGAAGCCTGTGGAAGAAAATGTAGTCACAGCACCAAACATTTCTAAAGTAGAAGCCATACCGGGACAATACCGTGACCCGAACAACATTGTTATCGTAATTGATCCGGGCCATCAACTTCGTGGTGACAGTAGTAAGGAACCAAACGGTCCAGGCTCAACGACAATGAAAGCACGCGTGACGAGTGGAACCAGCGGTGTTGCAACCGGAGTTGCAGAGTATATTCTCACCTTGGATATCAGCCTGAAGCTCAAGACTGAGCTTGAAAATCGTGGATATAAGGTCTATATGACACGTTCCACCCATGATGTCAACATCAGCAATAAGGAGCGTGCGGAGTACGCAAATTCAGTAAATGCCGATATTGCTGTACGTATTCATGCAAACGGCGCCGGTCCTAGCGTGAGGGGTGCGGAGACACTTGCTCCTTCGGCAAACAATCCGTATGTGAGTCATTTATCAAACGCAAGTATAAGTCTGAGCCGCCATGTCATAAATTCATATTGTGCCGCTACCGGATTTCGCAATCGCGGAGTAAAAACCAACGATACGATGACAGGGATTAACTGGAGTAGTGTGCCTGTGACTATCTTAGAATTAGGTTTTATGAGTAACGCAGAGGAAGACCGAAAGATGCAGGATGCAACTATGCAAAATAACATGGTACAGGGAATTGCAAACGGAATCGATGCGTATTTTGGAATGTAAAAAATGTAAAAATTTTACAAATAATGCTTGACACAAAGACTACCGAGTGGTAGTCTTTGTTTGTGAGTTAGTCTAAACTAATCGAAATAATAAAAGACTAACAGGAGGGAAAACATAATGAAGACTCTGAAAGATGTCAAAGTAAATGAAACAACAGTTGTTGTTAAAGTACATGGCGATGGACCTGTCAGACGCAGAATTATGGACATGGGAATCACGAAGGGCGTGGAGATTTACGTTCGCAAAGTAGCTCCACTCGGAGATCCAATGGAATTGAATTTGCGCGGTTATGAATTAACACTTCGAAAAGCAGACGCAAGTATGATTGAAGTAGAGTAGTTTACAGAGATTTTTGAAAGGGTGAAAAATTATGAATTTAAAAATCGCTTTAGCGGGTAATCCGAACTGCGGTAAAACAACGCTATTTAATTTTCTGACTGGTTCGAACCAATACGTTGGTAACTGGCCGGGTGTTACGGTAGAAAAGAAAGAAGGTATTTTAAAGGGATATCCAGATGTTACGATTCAGGATTTGCCGGGTATTTATTCCCTGTCCCCGTATTCGCCGGAGGAAGTAGTTACTCGTACCTATTTGGTAAACGAGCATCCGGATGCAATTCTCAACATCGTGGACGGTACAAATATCGAGCGTAACCTGTATCTGACCACACAGCTTATCGAACTTGGTTATCCAGTGGTAGTTGCGGTTAATATGATTGACTTGGTTCGCAAGAACGGTGACACAATTGATTTAGACAAATTAAGTAAAGCACTCGGATGTATCTGTGTAGAAATCAGTGCATTAAAGGGTGAAGGTGGTAAGGAAGCTGCAGAAAAAGCAGTGGAACTGGCGAAGAACCACAAGCATGGTGAAAGACCACATGTATTTAACGGTAGCGTCGAACATGCATTGGCTCACATTGAAGAGGAAATCGATGAGATAGTAGATGTTACATATTTACGTTGGTACGCAATCAAATTGTTCGAACGCGACGAGGTGGTACGCGACGAGTTGGCATTGACGCAACAGACGCTCGCACATTTAGAACGTCATATTGTGGATTGCGAGCGGGAAATGGATGACGATGCAGAGTCTATTATTGCGGACCAGCGTTATACATATATCGGAAGTGTGGTAGGAAAGGCTGTGAAGAAAAATGCTGCAAAGCATGCCATGAGTCTTTCAGATAAGATAGATCAAATTGTTACAAATCGTATTCTTGCACTGCCGATTTTTGCAGGCGTGATGTTCCTGATGTATGCAATTGCAATGGGAAGTTTTCCGTTCTCTATTGGTACAATGGGTACAGATTGGGCAAATGACGTACTTTTTGGCAAGTGGATGCCGAGTTTGTTTGACAGTATATTATCTACACTCGGTGTGAGTGGATGGCTTTACGCACTCATTATGGATGGTATTTTGGCCGGTGTTGGTGCGGTACTTGGTTTTGTGCCACAGATTTTAGTGCTTTCGTTGCTTTTATCTATTTTAGAAGACGTAGGTTATATGTCAAGAGTTGCATTTATTATGGACCGTTTGCTTCGTAAATTCGGTCTTTCAGGAAAATCTATTATTCCGATGCTTGTAGCAACCGGATGTGGCGTTCCTGGAATCTTGGCAAGCCGTACCATTGAACAGGAAAATGACCGTAAGATTACAGTTATGACAACAGGATTTATTCCTTGTGGTGCAAAGATGCCGATTATCGGATTGTTTGCAGGTGCAGTGTTTGGTAACTCGCCACTGGTTGCAACTTCCGCATTCTTTATCGGTGTTGGTGCTGTTGTAATCTCCGGTGTTATTTTAAAAAAATTCAAGACATTTGCCGGAAAACCGGCTCCATTTGTTATGGAACTTCCGGCTTACCATTTGCCATCTCCGCGAAATGTATTTTATTCAACCTTAGACAGAGGTTGGGATTTTGTAAAGAGAGCGACCACAATTGTTCTGCTTAGTTCTATTGTTCTCTGGTTCTTACAGAGCTACGGATATGTGGATGGCGCATTTATAGCAGTAAAAGACAGTAATGTTTCCTTCTTGGCAAATATCGGTAAGTTGTTTGCATGGATTTTCTATCCTTTGGGATGGATGGGTGATATGGCTTGGAAAGCAACAGTTGCTACGGCAACAGGTCTGATTGCAAAAGAAGAAGTTGTTATGACATTTGGTACACTTTACAATTTCGGCGGAGAACTCAGCGAAGCCGGAAATGAGATTTGGAAAATGATTGCAGCAGATTTCGGCCCGGTTCGCGCTTACAGTTTCATGATCTTCAACCTGCTCTGTGCTCCATGTTTTGCGGCAATCGGTGCAATTAAACGTGAGATGGGCAGCGCAAAATGGACATGGGGAACGATTGGTTACATGTGCGGATTCGCGTATGCAATTTCTATGATTGTATATCAATTTGTCGGTCTTGCTCTCGGCGAGACGACCTTCAGTGTATTTACAGTGGTTGCGGCACTCGCATTGGTTGTTCTGCTATATTTGATTTTCCGCAAGGGGTACAAGGTAACTGAAAAATAGAATAGGAGGTTTGTTCTATGGGAGATGCTATTGTTCTAACTGTTTTGGCAGTCGTGATATATTTGGTGGTGCGTTCTATGGTGAAGAATTATAAGAAAGGTGGTTGTTCCGGTTGCTCGGGTAATTGCTCCGGTTGTTCGGCAGGATGCAGTCACACAAAATCTCAATCCTAGTTCAGATATGAAATAAAAAAGTTCGCAGGAGAATTTTTCTCTTGCGAACTTTTTAGGCTTCTAAGTAATTATTTATTTATATATTTTTTGATTGCTTCAAAACTTTCTTTGCTAAGTACATGTTCCAATTTGCAGGCATCTTCAGATGCAATTTCCTCTGGTACACCGAGGCTTGTGAGCAATGCAGTTAAGAGTTCATGACGCTCATGAATCATTTCCGCAATCGCTTTTCCGGATTCAGTTAAATAGATAAAGCCCGCATCCGTCACCGTGATATGTTCCTTTTCGCGAAGATTCTTCATCGCAACGCTCACACTTGATTTTTTATATCCCAATTCATTTGCAATATCCACGGAACGCACAACCGGAAGCGTTTGGCTGAGTTCCAAAATCGTCTCCAAATAATTTTCCGCGGATTCATTTACCATGATTCTCATATTACACCTCCAATGAGTTGCAATCAGTATAACACAATAGAATAAAAAAGACAATGTAGGAAAAATCAGGAGTCGCCATGAAAATTGGAGCAAACACTTTGTTTTACATCACATAATGTGTTACAATGCAGGAAGAGTGTTGAACATAGAGAAGGAGTACACTATGGCAAGTAATTGTGAGACCTGCATGAATTATGAATATGATGAAGAATATGAATACTATGTGTGTACGAAAAATCTGGATGAGGATGAAATGTACCGATTTATAAAAGGCGACTTTCGCGAGTGCCCGTATTATCAGTTCGGCGACGAGTATCAGATAGTAAGAAAGCAGATTTAGGAGGAAGATTATGAATCAGTTTGAAGCGTCAATTATTTTGTGGATACAGGAAAATTTGCGAGGAGCAATGGATGGATTTTGGGTGTTTGTTACGCACCTTGGGGACGACGGGCTCCTTTGGATTGCATTGGGAATTGTATTGTTATTCTGGAAGAAAACGAGACCGATTGGATTTACCATGCTGCTTTCATTATTGTTCGATTTCCTGATTGTAAATGTGACACTCAAAGGTTTGGTGGCAAGACCGAGACCATTTGTGGTAAATGAGGCAATCGTGCCACTTGTTGGTGACGTGTCACCTTATAGGTCATTCCCATCCGGACATTCTGCCGGTTCGTTTGCGGCAATGTTAGCGTTGTATAAATGGGTACCGAAAAAGATCGGTATCCCGGCGGTTATATTGGCAACCTTGGTCGCACTGTCAAGATTGTATGTTGGTGTGCATTACCCAACAGATATCCTCGGTGGTTTTGTAATTGGCTTGATATGTAGTATCGTGGCATACCGAATTGTAAGGTGGGCAATGAAGAAAATAGAAGCGAGGAAAATGGGAGAAAAGAAAATAGATGGCTAGAAAAACGAAAAAGCAGATGTTGGCGGAAGAGATTATCGAGCGTCTGAAAAAAGAGTATCCGGATGCGGAGTGTTCCTTAGAATACGATCAGGCGTGGAAACTACTTGTCAGTGTTCGTCTTGCGGCGCAGTGTACCGATGAGCGCGTCAACATTATCGTAGAAAAACTATATGAGAAATA
>JAZNHX010000028.1:0-5358 GCA_045577115.1 Faecalimonas sp.
GATAAACCTATGATAGAGATTTCTGCAAAAGAAGAACGAGGAATCCAGGAATTAGAAGAAACATTGAAAAACATGTTCTTTGATGGAGAAATTTCATTTAATGACGAAGTATATATTACAAATATTCGTCATAAAACGGCACTTTCTGATGCCTACGAAAGTTTGAAGAAAGTAATATTAAGTATAGAAAATGATATGCCGGAAGATTTCTACTCTATTGACTTGTTAGATGCATATGAGTCACTGGGAAGTATTACCGGAGAAACGATAGGAGAAGATTTGGTAAATGAAATATTCAGCAAATTCTGTATGGGAAAATAAAGATGAATATGATGTAGTGGTTATCGGAGCAGGACATGCCGGTTGTGAAGCTGCGCTTGCATCTGCAAGACTCGGACTTCGTACAATTGTATTTACAGTTAGCGTGGACAGTATTGCTCTCATGCCTTGTAATCCAAATATAGGCGGTAGTTCAAAAGGACATTTGGTTCGAGAAATAGATGCTCTCGGTGGAGAGATGGGAAAAGTAATTGACCAAACATTTATTCAATCTAAAATGCTCAATAAGTCAAAAGGTCCTGCAGTACACTCTCTCCGTGCACAGGCCGACAAAGCAAATTATACGCGTACCATGCGAAAAGTTCTTGAAAACCAAGAAAATTTGGAAATCAAACAAGCTGAGATTACTGATATTCTTGCAGAGGATGGAAAAGTTATCGGTGTTCAGACGTATTCAGGTGCTATGTATAAATGTAAGGCAGCAATTTTGTGTACCGGAACATATTTGAAAGCAAGATGTATCTATGGAGAAATCAGCAATGCGACTGGTCCAAATGGATTGCAAGCAGCAAACTATTTAACAGATTCTTTAAAAAGCTTGGGAATCGAAATGTATCGATTCAAAACAGGAACTCCTGCACGAATTGATAAACGCTCTATCGATTTTACAAAAATGGAGGAACAATTTGGTGATGAACGAGTAGTTCCATTTTCATTTACAACGAATCCGGAGGATGTTCAGATTGAACAGGCATCTTGTTGGCTAACGTATACCAATGAGACAACACATGAAATTATACGTGCAAATTTAGATCGCTCTCCTCTCTTCTCCGGAATGATAGAGGGAACGGGACCACGCTACTGCCCTTCCATTGAGGATAAAGTCGTAAAATTTGCAGATAAAAATAAACACCAGGTATTTATTGAACCGGAAGGTCTCGATACAAATGAAATGTATGTGGGAGGAATGTCAAGTTCACTTCCGGAAGACGTACAGTATGCGATGTATCGAAGTGTGACAGGTTTGGAAAATGTGAAAATTGTCAGAAATGCATATGCGATTGAGTATGATTGTATTGATGCAAGACAACTTTATCCAACGTTAGAATTTAAGAAAATAGACGGTTTGTATAGCGGTGGACAATTTAATGGAAGTTCCGGTTATGAAGAGGCTGCAGCGCAGGGTCTCATTGCGGGTATCAACGCAGCGCTTAAAATATTAGGGCACGAACAGATTGTTATCGATCGTTCGGAAGGATATATTGGCGTCCTGATTGATGATCTTGTCACAAAAGAAAGCCGTGAGCCATATCGAATGATGACATCCAGAGCAGAGTATCGTCTTCTGCTCCGTCAGGATAATGCAGATCAGAGACTCACAAGAATCGGGCATAAGGTTGGGCTGATTTCTGATGAAAGATATCAATATTTGTTAGATAAAGAAGAAATTATTCTATCTGAGGTAGAACGATTAGAACATACAAACATTGGTGCAAATCAAGAAGTGCAGCAATTATTGAAAAAATATGATAGTACGCCGCTTAATTCTGGCACTACCTTGGCTGAGTTAATTCGTAGACCGGAATTATCCTACGAAATCTTGACTCCAATCGACAAGGATCGCTCACTTATACACAAATGTGAGCAAAAAGGTGTGAATAATGTGGATAAGTTATGGAAAGAAGTAATAGAACAAGTCAACATTAACATTAAATACGACGGATATATCAGACGTCAACAAAAACAGGTAGAACAATTTAAAAAACTCGAAACAAAAAAAATTCCGGAAGAAATTGATTATGATTCGATTAAAAGTCTTCGTATAGAGGCAGTTCAAAAATTGAAACACTACCGCCCTATCTCGATAGGGCAGGCATCTAGAATCTCAGGAGTTTCTCCTGCTGATATATCAGTGCTATTAGTATATCTGGAAAGCTACAGAGGGTAAGTAATTATGAGTCATATATTTGAATCTAAATTAAAAGCATTGGGTATTACCTTAACAAGTAGACAGCAAGAACAATTTGTTCAATTTTACGATCTGCTTGTGGAGCGGAATAAAGTAATGAATCTAACCGGCATTACGGAATATGAAGAAGTTAATGAGAAACATTTTGTTGATAGTCTCTCACTTGTACAGGCAATTGATGTAAATAAGGTAAATACGGTAATCGATGTTGGGACCGGAGCAGGTTTCCCTGGAATACCACTTAAAATTGCATTTCCGCATTTAAAGATTGTTCTACTAGATTCTCTTAATAAAAGAATCAACTTCCTAAACACAGTTATAAGTGAATTGGGATTAACAGATATAACGGCCATTCATGGGCGAGCGGAGGATTATGCCAAACAAGCAGAATATAGAGAAAAGTTTGATTTGTGTGTTTCCCGCGCTGTTGCCAACCTCTCTACCCTATCTGAATATTGTTTACCGTATATAAAAATAGGAGGAATGTTTATCCCATATAAATCCGGAGAAATAGACCAAGAAGTACAGCAAGCAGAGAAAGCAATTCATATATTAGGTGGAAATTTAGATAAAGTTATCAAATTCCAATTGCCAGCCACAGAAATAAACAGATCTTTCGTTAAGATCAGCAAGAAACATAACACTGCAAAAAAATACCCAAGAAAAGCAGGAATGCCTGCAAAAGAACCGCTATAATGTTTCACGTGAAACATTATCACAGAAAACCAACAAAATCTACAATGTTTCACGTGAAACATTGTAGATTTTTTTTGTGAAAAGTGGTATACTGATAACAGAATAAAAAAGGGGTTATACAAGAATGGGAAGAATTATAGCTGTTGCCAACCAAAAAGGTGGCGTAGGAAAAACAACCACATCTATTAATTTATCTTCTTGTTTGGCTGCATTAGGGAAAAAAGTTCTTTCAATTGATATGGATCCTCAGGGAAATATGACAAGTGGCTTAGGTATTGAAAAGAACGAAGTGGAATATACAATTTATGATTTGATACTTGGAGAAGTAAGTATCGATGAAGTAATCTGCAAAGACGCCCTTGAAAATTTGGATGTTTTACCGTCAAATGTTGACCTATCGGCAGCTGAAATTGAATTAATAGGTGTAGAGGAAAAAGAATTTATTGTACATAAAGAGGTGGAAAAGGTTAGAAATAACTATGATTTTATCATTATTGACTGCCCGCCTTCGTTAAATACACTTACTATTAATGCTATGACTACTGCAGATAGCGTACTTGTGCCAATTCAGTGCGAGTATTATGCACTGGAAGGTTTGAGTCAGTTGATTCATACGATTGACCTAGTGAAAGCTCGTCTAAATCCAGAGTTATACATTGAGGGTGTTGTTTTCACAATGTATGATGCAAGAACAAATCTGTCATTACAGGTTGTTGAAAATGTAAAAGATAATCTACAACAAACAATTTATAAGACAATTATTCCAAGAAATATTCGTCTTGCAGAGGCACCAAGCCACGGTTTACCGATTAATTTATATGATTCAAAATCGGCGGGTGCAGAAAGTTATATGCTTTTGGCAGAAGAAGTTATCAATAAAGGAGAAGAATAATGGCGGCAAAAAGAGGGGGTCTTGGAAAAGGACTTGACAGTCTTATTCCTGAAGGCAAGACAAAACCAATAACAAATAGCAGTAAATCCGCAGAAAAAGAAACAAAAACCATGGAACAGTTGGTTAAAATAAGCAAGATTGAGCCTAATCGCCAACAGCCAAGAAGACATTTTGAAGAAGATGCCCTGTTAGAATTGGCAGATTCAATCAAACAATTCGGCGTACTTCAGCCACTCTTAGTTCAAAAGAAGGGTGATTTTTTCGAGATTATTGCTGGAGAAAGAAGATGGAGAGCTGCAAAACTGGCTGGAATCAAAGAAGTACCTGTAATTATTAAGGATTATACAAAGCAAGAAATTGTTGAGATTGCTTTAATTGAGAATATACAAAGAGAAAACTTAAATCCTATCGAGGAAGCGATGGCATACAAGAGATTGTTGACAGAATTCAATCTGAAACAAGATGAAGTAGCTGATCGTGTATCGAAGAGTAGAACAGCAGTTACGAATTCCATGCGCTTGCTTAAATTAGATGACAAAATTCAACAGATGATTGTTGATGAAATGATATCTACCGGACATGCCAGAGCACTACTTGCAATTGAAGATAAGGAAGAACAGTACAATCTTGCAACAAGAATATTTGATGAAAAGCTCAGTGTAAGAGAAGTGGAAGCAATCATCCGGCAAATGAAGAATCCAAAGGTTCCAAAAACAAAGAAAGTATTTGAAAAATCTTTTATATATAAGGATTTGGAAGAAAAGATGATATCTGTTATCGGAACAAAGGTTAGTGTTAGCCAAAAGGGTAAAGGCAAAGGAAAGATTGAGATTGAATATTATTCCGATACCGAACTCGAACGTATATTCGATTTATTAATGTCGGTTGCACAGAGTTAATATAGAAAAAAGGGGAAATAATAAATGGAAAGCAAAATAATGGAAGCATTCGGCATTGATCCGGGTATTCTCATAATCTTACTTTTTGTGTTGGTTGTAATTTTGTTCGTGTTCGCCATTAGTGCGAATATGAAATATACGAGATTAAAATCCAGTTATAATTCCTTTATGAGAGGAAAAGATGGAAGAACTTTGGAAGACAGTATCTATGAAAGATTTAAAGAATTAGATCATCTGACAGAAGCAACTTTGAAGAACCGCCAGGCAATCAGAAAGATTAACGAAGAAATTATGTTGAATTATCAAAAACTTGGGATTGTCAAATATGATGCATTTCAAGAGATGGGTGGCAAGTTGAGTTTTGCACTTACTTTGTTGGATGGAAACAATAGTGGTTATATCATAAACTCTATGCACAGCAGAGAAGGATGTTATAATTATATAAAAGAGATTGTTAAGGGTGAGAGTTATATTGAACTTTCTGAAGAGGAAGCTGAATCTTTAGGCAGAGCTTTTTTTCAAGAAACATTAGGATTATAAATTAAGGAGGGACAAATATGTTAGACATCAAATTTTTAAGAGAAAATCCTGAGATAGTAAAACAAAATATTAAAAATAAATTT
>JAZNHX010000029.1:0-1565 GCA_045577115.1 Faecalimonas sp.
CCTTCTTGCTTTATTGTCCTGAACAGATATAAAAGCTCCTGCGTTCTTCCAATTGCAAAGGATGGGATAACAAGATTTCCGCCCTTTGAAAATGTTTCCTGCATTATTTTTGTAAGCTGTGCAATATAGTCAGGCCTCTCACCGTGAACTCTGTCGCCATAGGTTGATTCAATTACCACATAATCAGCATACGGTGGATTTTGAGGATTTCTGATAAGTGGTCTGTCTATGTTTCCTAAATCACCAGAGAACAAAACTGTTCTTTCTTCACCGTTTTCATTTACTGTAATGTGGATGCTTGATGAACCAAGCAAGTGTCCTGCATCGCAGAAATTTATCGTTACACCTTCAAATATTTCTATTGGTTTGTTATATCCGTGTCCTTCGAATAATTTCAGCGACTCCAATGCATCTGCAACAGTATATACGGGGATATACTGCTGATAGCCGGAACGCTCTGCTTTTCTGTTCTGCCACTCTGCTTCCTGTTCTTGAATGTGAGCAGAATCCTGAAGCATTATATTACAAAGCCTATGTGTTGCTTCTGTACAATACACGGGACCTGTGTATCCTTTTGCAACCATCGCAGGAATCATTCCTGAATGGTCTATATGTGCATGAGTAAGACAAATCGCATCAATTTCTATTGGTGCAACAGGCAATTCGCAGTTTTCGTATGTATCGCCGCCTTGTTCCATACCGCAGTCAATAAGGATATGCTTTCCACAAGCTTCAAGCAAGGTACAAGAGCCTGTAACCTCATGAGCTGCTCCTATAAATGTTAATTTCATATTCACTGACTCCTCTCCTAATATTTCTTTTCCTTCATCTTCGGTTATGTATTCGACCTCTACCATACATACTATGACTTTTTTCTGTCTTTGTTTCGCAAGGTCAGGTCTGTTGTTTAACGAATATACTGACGGTGCGTTTGGTCTTCCAACAAGTAAAGTACACTCATAGTCCGTCATACCATTCCGCATTTTTGCATATGTATATCATACAAGTGTCTCATCTTTAACCTCAACAATATCTTCAATCTGACAGTTAAGAGCTTTACAAATCTTTATAAGAATGGTCAATGCTACTATCTCATTTTTATTAAGCTTTGTTAAAGTTGTTGAGGATATATCTGCAAGTTCCATTAGGTCATGCTTGCGAATATTCCTTTTCTTCAATGTTTCCCATAGTCTTTGATATGTTACCATAGCATAAGCCTCCGAAAATTTATGTATTAATTATACACCTATTCGACAAAAAAATCAAGACTTCCCTTGATTTTAGTATATTGCATTTCAGTTTATAATTGAGGTTTTTTAATATGTCTGTTATTGATCATTCTGCCATAATTGGCTCAAAAATGTCTTGTGTTGCTTACAAAAATAATTGTCGAGTAATTTCGCCTTAATTCATTCTATTGTCTTACACGGGCAATTCCGTTTGATTCTATTTGCAATTTCGCTGAATGTATGTTATACTTAAATAAAATTAAGCGAGTCGATATTTTGGCAGTTGGGCATCAATTTTTATGAGATTTTCGGATAGCATCAATAAAGCATCAAAAG
>JAZNHX010000030.1:0-1650 GCA_045577115.1 Faecalimonas sp.
TAGATATTATTTTATCTGCACCAGGTACGGCGATGGTGGCCAATGAATCCGGATTTGACCTAGTATCCATTGCTCAAAATGAAATTGCACAACCAGAAGGACCAGATACAGCGTCTGTTCAAGTATTAGCCGATTCAAATATTGAAAGCTTAAAAGATTTAGAAGGAAAAAAGGTAGCGATTTACGACTCACGTAACCAGTTAGTTTTAGGGCTGAAAAAGATTATTGAAGAGTCCGGTGCAGATGTGGATAAAGTTGAATTTGTAGAAGTACCGTTTTCAAGTATGGGGGATGCCCTTAAGAACAATCAGGTTGACGCCATTTCCTTAGTGGACCCTTATACAACACAGCTCGTTTCCGAAGGGACAACAAAAGTAATCTCTTGGAATTACGTAGAAAGTATTCCGGAACAACCGGTAGGAGCTTGGTATGCACGTAGTAAATTTGTTGAAGAAAACCCGGAAGCTGTTTCCCGCTTTTATGATGCGATTACCGCTTCGATTGAATATATGTTAGAGGATGAAGAGCGTGCAAAAAAACATATCGTTGATTTCACAGGTGTGGATGAAAAGTTAATTACCGATATGCCGCAAATTGCATGGAGCAATGAATTCAATGTAGACGTATGGCAGCAAATTGTTGATATGTATATGGAAGCAGGCGAGTTAAAGCAGAAGCATGAAGCAACTGAGTACTTTTCAGAATATGTCACGGAAACTTTGAAGTAAAAGAAAGGGTGGATTGTTATGAATTTATCAAATGTATATGAATTAGGTACAGATAATGAAATGCAAATAGAGACAGGGCGTCCAAAAACGCTAATCCATATCGAAGGAGTGAACAAGGAGTTTTCTGTAAACAAAAATAAAATTACCGTATTTGAAAACTTTTCGTACAAAATTCCCGAAGGCAGCTTTCTTTCAATTGTCGGACCTTCCGGATGCGGGAAGTCCACACTGCTGAAACTGATTTCCGGGCTGGAAACTCCTACAGGCGGAACGATCAATTTCGATGGGCAAGTCATTAGCGGACCGCCAAAAGGAATGATTTATGTATTCCAGCAATATACGAAATCCATTTTCCCGTGGTATACCGTTTTGGAAAATATTGAATTTGGATTGAATACGCAAAAGAAAAATATATCCAAGCAAGAAGCGAAAGAGCGCTGCATGGAATATATAAAACTAGTTGGTCTTGAAGGATATGAAGACTATTATCCATCTCAGCTGTCAGGTGGTATGCAGCAGCGTGTTGTCATTGCCCGAGCATTAATTTGCGAACCGAAAGTACTTTTAATGGATGAACCGTTCAGTGCAGTTGATGCGATGACACGAGCAATTTTGCAGGAGCTGCTACTGAGTATTTGGGAGAAGCTGCCGATCACAATTTTGTTCGTTACACATGATGTAGATGAAGCCGTATTTTTATCAAGCCATATTATTTCACTAGGGAAGGCACCTATTGGATTAAAAGAAGATATCGTTGTGAATCTGCCGTATCCGCGAAATCAAATTGATACGAGAAAAAGTAAACACTTTACGACGATGCAGTTGAAGCTGTTTTCAAGTATCTTCTCGCAGGAAAAAGGACAGGCGTAAATATGAGATAGGAGGAGATGTATATGTTAAAACGTTGGCCGGGATTTGTATT
>JAZNHX010000031.1:0-6990 GCA_045577115.1 Faecalimonas sp.
ATAAGAAGAGGGTAGGCAGATGAGTAAAGAAAGAATTATTCCATCCATTAAGGATATATTGATTACATTGTTGATATTAAGTTTGGCATCCGTTATTGGTAATCTATTCTGGAAGTTGGGCTTTACTGAAACGAATATCATCACTGTGTATATCCTAGGTGTGTTGTTGACATCCATATTTACAAAAAGTCAAACCAGCAGTGCCATCTATTCGCTTGCAAGTGTGCTTCTGTTTAATTTTTTCTTTACGGAGCCAAGACTTACCCTGCACGCATATGAAACGGGGTATCCTGTTACTTTTGCAGTTATGTTTTGTGCAGCACTTATTACAGGAACTCTTGCAAATCGTTTAAAAGAAAATACCAGGGAAAAGGAAATTGCTGATGTTCTTGCAAAGAACGAACAATTGCGGGCAAATTTGCTCCGTTCAATTTCACATGATTTGCGTACTCCACTGACCTCTATATCAGGAAATGCAAGTAATCTAATCTCAAATTATGAGAAAATGGATGAAAGCATAAGAAAGCAGATTTTTCAAGATATCTATGACGATTCACAGTGGCTCATTAGTTTGGTAGAGAATCTACTTTCTATTACTCGTTTAGAAGAAGGACGTATGAATTTTAATATGTCATCCTATCTTATGGACGAAGTCATCGATGAAGCGGTGCGACATAGCAATCGCAAAAATAAGAATCATCCAATTTCCGTTGCATATAAGGATGAACTTTTATTAGCGAAAATAGATGCAAAATTAATCATACAAGTGTTGCTTAATTTAATAGATAACGCAATTAAATATACACCGGAAGGAACGGAAATTCATATAACAGCAGAGCGAATAGAACATGAAATATTAGTACAAGTCATTGATTACGGCAAAGGAATTCCTAATGAAATAAAAGCGCAAGTATTTGAAATGTTTTTTACCGGGAATAATAAAATTGTGGATAGTAGACGAAGTTTGGGCTTAGGATTACCACTTTGCAAATCCATTATAGAAGCACACGGCGGAGAGATTACGTTAAAAGACAACGAACCATGTGGTTCTGTTTTCTGTTTTACATTGCCGGCAGATGAGGTGAAAATGAATGAATAAGACGTTGATATTAGTAGTAGAAGATGATGCGCCGGTTTGCAATCTGATAACAACTACATTAAAAACACATAATTACAAATATATTGTAGCTGCAAATGGTGAAAATGCTATTGCAGAGGCTTCATCCCATAATCCGGATATTATATTACTGGATTTGGGACTTCCTGATATAGATGGGGTTGAAGTGATTAAAAGAATTCGCACATGGTCGAATACACCAATCATAGTGATTAGTGCCAGAAGTGAAGATGCAGATAAAATTGAAGCGTTAGATAGCGGTGCCGATGACTATTTGACAAAACCTTTTTCAGTAGAAGAATTGTTAGCACGTCTTCGTGTTACGCAGCGTCGACTTGTTATGATTCAGTCTGAGGTTAATGTGAATCAGTCTGTTTTTACGAATGGAAAACTAAAAATAGATTATGCAGCTGGTTGTACGTATCTTGGAGAAAATGAATTGCACTTAACGCCAAGTGAGTACAAGATACTTTGTCTTCTTGCGCAGAATGTAGGGAAGGTGCTAACCCACACCTTCATTACGCAGAAGGTGTGGGGAAAAAGCTTGGAAAATGATATTGCATCCCTGCGTGTTTTTATGGCAACCTTACGAAAGAAAATCGAGTCAGAACAAGATTCATCACAGTATATTCAGACACATATTGGTGTGGGATATCGAATGTTGAAAGTAGAATAATTAATGAATGGACGTCGCTCATTGTAGCGACGTCTTTTGTTATGTGATAAAATATTATTAGAAATTATGAAACCAACAAACTTTTTTGACGAGATATATAGTAAAGGAACATAAAAGAGAAGGGGAACGGACATGCAGGATGAAAATATTGTCGCTCTCTATTGGGAACGGAATGAGGCTGCAATTGAAGAAACGAAGAATAAATATGAGCACTATTTGTTTAAAATTGCTCACAATATACTGCTTGATTTTGAAGACAGTCAGGAAAGTGTGAATGATACATATCTGGCTGCGTGGAACTCTATGCCTCCGCATAAGCCAAGCATCTTGTCTACATATCTTGGCAAACTGACTAGACGCATATCCATCGATATCTTCCGTAAGAAAAATCGTCAAAAGCGCAGGGCGTCAGAATATGCGTTATCACTTGCGGAACTAGAGGATTGTGTGGAATGCGGTGGCACTCCGGAAGAGGATATGGAAGTTAAACTTCTTGCTGATGCTATCAATGAGTTCCTTAGGACACTTCCAAAGGATGCAAGAAATCTATTTATAGGAAGATATTACTATCTGGATTCCTTAAAGAATGTTGCAGCGTACTGTGGCATGAGTGAGAGCAGAGCAAAATCGTTACTTTTCCGAACGAGGTGTAACTTGAAAGTATATTTGGAAAAGGAGGGGTTCGAAGTATGAATATAGATAATCTACATGATGCGCTCAATTTATTGGATGATGATTTAATACATGAAGTTGATGTGCTGCGAAGTGAAAGAAAGCAACAGACGATAAAACGCAGTAGGAAATGGATTGTCCGTTGGATGTCTCTTGCGGCTTGTTTTGTTATATTTTTAGTGAGTGCGTATGCCGTTAGTACTCTACTTCTGAGAGGTTTTGGTGGTGCGAAAAAATCTGATTCAAGTGTTATGGTTGAAGAAAATACAACGATCAAGGAAGAAAGTTCGACAACCGAAGAGGATAAGGAGGCGTTACCGTCGCAACAGGAAAGTACTGTAACTGACAACTCGTCGGCGGCAACAGGAGAGAGCAAGTCTGAGGCATACGAAATAAAAGTAGAGGTTATTGAATTAAAAAACGAAGGATTTGTTGGAGTCATCAAGGAGTCTGCTGATACAGAAACGTATACAGTTGGAACTGAGTTGACTGTAGTTCTTATGGAGGATAAGTGGTTAGTGGAAGGTGATGCGATTGATGTACAACATAAAGACTATGTTGCGGATGATGTGGCATTTCCGGTGGGCAGTGTTGTGCTCGTTCGTTTTATGCCACAGGAAAATACTCAGCCAAATAATGGAACGAATACAGCAAACACAGAATTTATATTATACGCGGATGAAATTACATTTGAATAAAATAATTGAAAGGATGAGGTGAAATGAAAAAGAGAATCTTTGCGATGATAGTAGCTATGTTACTTTTTGTTACGGGATGTTCGCCTAAGATTCAAGGCGAGGACCTGATGAGGGATGTGAAACAGGATGAAAAACCAGTTGTGCAGATGTCCGAGGTGAATAGTGTGGCTCTGACTGATTTTGCAGTTCGTCTTTTTCAGGCGAGTGCAGAAGAAGGGAAGAATACTTTGATTTCACCTTTGTCTGTACTTTCTGCTTTGGCAATGACGGCAAATGGAGCAAAAGAAGATACGCTTTCACAAATGGAAAGTGTTCTTGGAATGAAAACGGAGGAACTCAATCAATATTTATATAGTTATATGAAGGTATTGCCACAGGGAGAAAAGTACAAACTGAATCTTGCAAATTCCATTTGGTTTATCGATGATGAACGCTTTACTGTAAAAGAAGGATTCTTGCAGATAAATAAAGATTTTTATGGTGCAGATGTATACAAGACACCATTTGATAACACAACGGTTAAAGATATTAACAACTGGGTAAAAGAAAAGACAGATGGCATGATACCTGAGATTCTGGATAAAATATCTCATAATGAAGTTATGTATTTGATTAATGCACTTGCTTTTGAAGCGGAGTGGGCAAGTGCATATAGAGGTAGTCAGATTCGGGATGGTATATTCACGAAAGAGGATGGGCAGAAGCAAGACGTCGAATTCATGTGTGCTGACGAAAATGTTTATCTAGAAGAGGAGAATGCAACGGGTTTCGTAAAATATTATAAGGATAACAAATATGCTTTTGTTGCGCTGCTTCCAAAAGAAGGTGTTAGTATAAATGAATATGTAAAAAGTCTGAATGGGGAGAATTTAAATAGATTGCTTACAAATACACTGAATGCTACTGTCAGGACAGCGATTCCGAAGTTTGAGACAGAGTTTGATGTAGAGATGTCAGACATTCTGTGTGACATGGGAATGACGGATGCATTCAATGAGGACAAAGCTAACTTTGTAGATTTAGGCACATCGACCAGAGGTAATATCTATATCAATCGAGTGCTTCACAAAACATTTATATCTGTTGCAGAAAAGGGTACAAAAGCAGGTGCGACAACCGTTGTTGCAATGGCAGATAAGTGCGCTGTAATGGAGGAAGATCCGAAGAGTGTTTATCTTGACAGACCATTTGTATATATGTTGATTGATTGTGCGACCAACATTCCGTTTTTTGTTGGTACAATGATGAGTGTAAACGAATAACTTAAATCATATATCATTTTTGGTAGTATGCATGGTTGCAAAAAAAATAATGGAAAGGCACGATATCGTACAAAATGATTCGGTATCGTGTCTTTTGAGTTGGTCAAATAATTCTTGTAAAGTTTTAGATTTTATGATACCATAAGTATACTTAAATGATACAAAAACACTTCAGTATCATTTTAATAATCTGTGTCTACAAGACACATCTGAAATATTAAGGTGATTCAGCCGATAAATTTCAAAAGCTAACAATTGAATAAGAAACATAGGATGAGAATGGGATTTTTTTGTTTACTCTTATTCTCTATTCTGCTACAATGAAAGGAGAAAATAAATGATAAAAGAAACGAAAACACATTTGGCACATGGTATTGAAAAGACAGAGAATTTTTCTCAATATGATGAGAGTATCAAGGTGCTTTTGAGCGACAAACAGGTGTTAGCAAGAATTGCGAAACATCGGACAGAAGAATTTCGGGATTATGATATTCAAGCGATAATGGAGAGTATTGAAGGTGAACCTGAGATATCAAAACGTATTGTATATCCCGGAAAACGTCATATGGAAGCTATTACTGGCATGAATTCAGAGAGCAAGGATGCAAATGAGGGTGAAGTTACGTTTGATATTCGCTTTTATATGGTAACCAAAGATGAAGATAGAATCAAAGTAATTGTAAATGTCGAGGCGCAGAAAGCATATCATGTGGGTTATCATTTTGAACCTAGGGCAATTGTATATTGTGCTAGAATGATTTCCGAACAGATTGATCGAGAGTTTACAACAGACAATTATGATGGGTTAAAAAAAGTATACTCGATATGGATTTTTTTCGATGCTCCGGCGAAAGACAGTGATACAATTACAGAATACACCATCGAAAAAAAGGATGTATATGGTGTACCAGTAGAAGGTGCAAAATACGATTATCTTTCAATATCATTTATTAGACTTCCAAAAGGCAATATGGAGGAAAGTAAGAATAAGTTGATACATATGTTGTCGACTTTATTTTCACAGAAATTAGATGCAGATGCAAAGAAAAAGATTTTAGAACAAGAGCATCAGATGAAAATGACAAGGAAGTTGGAAGGAGGAATTCATTCAATGTGTAATGTAGCAGAAGGACTTTGGGAAAGAGCGGTAGAAAGTGGATTAGAACAAGGGATTCAGCAAGGAATCCAGCAAGGGATTCAGCAAGGGATTCAGCAAGGAATTGAGCAAGGAATTGAGCAAGAACGACAAAGTAGTATTGAAGTTCTAGTTAGGACTTTGCGTAAATTTGGCGTGGAAGAGGAAGTAATTCTTAAGCAGTTAATGGAAGAATATGAATTAGACGAAGAGACAGCTAATTCATATTTATAGTAAACTTACTATGACAAGGAGGTCTACAGATATGATTAGATATGAAATTGAAGGTGGAAATTTACCTGTTGTTATCTGTTATCCGGAGGCAGGACAGACGCTCTGCACAGAAAGCGGCGCCATGAGTTGGATGAGTCCGAACATGAAAATGGATACCAATAGCGGAGGCGGAATTAAAAAAGCACTTGGAAGAATGTTTTCCGGTGAATCTATCTTTATGAATGAATATACTGCTCAGGGCGGAACTGGTATGATTGCATTTGCATCCAGTTTTCCGGGTTCCATTATTCCATATCAGGTATCAGAAGGAAATGGAATTGTCGTGCAAAAGAGAGGTTTTCTTGCTATGGAAAAAGGTCTGGACTTGTCCGTGTTTTTCCAGAAAAAGCTTGGAAGAGGCTTCTTTGGCGGTGAAGGCTTCATCATGCAGAGAATTACCGGTTACGGAATGGTATTTCTTGAAATAGATGGATATTGTAAAGAGTATAACCTCGGTGTGGGAGAAAGCATTATTGTGGATACAGGATATCTCGCAGCGATGAGTGATACTTGTACGATGGATATTCAACCTGTTCAGGGTGCAAAGAACATTTTCTTCGGAGGAGAAGGTTTGTTTCACACACGTATTACGGGACCGGGTAAAGTGTACATACAGTCAATGCCGGTTATTAACACAGCACAGGCGTTGTCACCATATTTGAATCTAAATAATGGAGATAACAATGGAGGCGGAATCAATATTCGTCTTGGGGATTAATTTTAATACATAGAGGGTTTCGAAGGCATCACAGAGTGGTGTCTTCTTTTTGTTTTAAATACACTTGACATACCTAGAAATGCTAGGTATAATGAATGCATAGAGATACTAGGTATAGGAGGTGCGGTTATGGCAGTCGATAAGGGTTATATGTCAGGAAGTGCGAGAATGCTTGTTTTGAATCTATTAAGTGAAAAATCACAATATGGATATGAACTGATTAAGACATTGAAGCAGCGTTCAAACGATGTGTTTGACATGAAAGAGGGAACACTATATCCCATTTTACACAAGCTAGAAAATGACGAGTTAATTTCTTCTTCTAATCAGGAAGTATCGGGCAGGGTACGAAAGGTGTACTGTATCACAGATAAAGGTCAAAGAGTGCTCGCAAGAGAGAGAGAAGAGTGGAGAGAGTTTTCTGTGGCGGTGAATCAGG
>JAZNHX010000032.1:0-33236 GCA_045577115.1 Faecalimonas sp.
AGCATGCCATGAGTCTTTCAGATAAGATAGATCAAATTGTTACAAATCGTATTCTTGCATTGCCGATTTTTGCTGGTGTGATGTTTTTGATGTATGCAATTGCAATGGGAAGTTTCCGATTCTCTATCGGCACCATGGGTACAGATTGGGCAAATGATGTGCTCTTTGGTAAGTGGATGCCGAGTCTTTTTGACAGCATCTTGTCTGCACTCGGAGTGAGTGGATGGCTTTACGCACTGATTATGGACGGTATTCTGGCAGGTGTTGGTGCCGTACTTGGTTTTGTGCCACAGATTTTAGTGCTTTCATTGCTCTTATCAATTTTGGAAGACGTTGGTTATATGTCAAGGGTTGCATTTATCATGGACCGTCTGCTTCGCAAATTCGGTCTCTCAGGAAAATCCATTATTCCGATGCTTGTGGCAACAGGATGCGGTGTTCCGGGAATCTTGGCAAGCCGTACCATTGAACAGGAAAATGACCGTAAGATTACCGTTATGACGACAGGATTTATTCCATGTGGTGCAAAGATGCCGATTATCGGATTGTTTGCCGGTGCAGTATTCGGCAACTCGCCGCTCGTTGCAACTTCTGCGTTCCTTATTGGCGTTGGTGCAGTTGTAATTTCTGGTGTTATTTTAAAGAAATTCAAAACATTTGCAGGAAAACCGGCTCCATTCGTCATGGAACTTCCGGCTTACCATTTGCCATCTCCGCGAAATGTGTTTTTCTCGACTTTGGATAGAGGCTGGGATTTCGTGAAGAGAGCAACAACAATTGTACTTCTCAGTTCTATCGTGCTTTGGTTCTTACAGAGTTACGGATATGTGGATGGTGCATTTGTAGCAGTGAAAGACAGCAATGTTTCATTTTTGGCAAATATCGGTAAAATGTTTGCATGGATTTTCTATCCATTAGGTTGGATGGGTGATATGGCTTGGAAAGCGACAGTTGCCACTGTCACAGGTCTGATTGCAAAGGAAGAAGTGGTTATGACCTTTGGTACACTTTACAATTTTGGTGGAGAACTCAGTGAAGCCGGAGATGAGATTTGGAAATTGGTTGCAGCAGACTTCGGTCCGGTTCGTGCTTATAGTTTCATGATCTTCAATCTGCTGTGTGCGCCATGCTTTGCAGCAATCGGAGCAATCAAGCGAGAGATGGGCAGTGCAAAATGGACATGGGGAACAATAGGTTACATGTGTGGATTTGCGTATGTGATTTCGATGATTGTATATCAACTGGTAGGTCTTGCTCTCGGTGAAGCAACATTCAGTGTATTTACGATTGTAGCAGCACTTGCACTCGTTGTTCTTTTGTATTTGATTTTCCGCAAAGGATACAGGACACCTGAAAAATAGAATAGGAGGTATGTTCTATGGGAGATGCTATTGTTTTGACTGTCTTGGCAGTCGTGATATATTTGGTGATTCGTTCCATGGTCAAGAATCATAAAAAAGGTGGTTGCTGCTCCGGGTGTTCCGGCAGTTGTTCAAACTGTTCGGCAGGATGTAATCAGGCAAACTCACAATCCTAATTGATGTATGATATAAAAAAGTTCGCAGGAGTTTACACTCTTGCGAACTTTTTGGTTTCTAAGTAATCATTTATTTATATGTTTTTTGATGGCCTCAAAACTTTCTTTGCTAAGTACATGTTCTAATTTGCATGCGTCATCCGATGCAATCTCTTCCGGCACACCCAGGCTTGTGAGCCATGCAGTCAAGAGTTCGTGGCGCTCATGAATCATTTCGGCAATCGCCTTTCCGGATTCTGTTAAATATATAAAGCCGGCGTCAGTTACGGTGATATGTTCCTTTTCACGAAGATTCTTCATAGCAACACTGACGCTTGATTTCTTATATCCCAATTCATTAGCAATATCCACGGAACGAACGACTGGAAGCGTTTGGCTGAGTTCCAAAATCGTTTCCAAATAGTTTTCCGAAGATTCATTAATCATAATTCTCATATTACACCTCCATGAGTTGCAATCAGTATAACACAACAAGAAAAAAAACACAATCTCCGAAAAATGTAGCGAGATTCTGTTTTTTCGAGCAAATACTTTATTTTGCATTATATGATGTGTTACAATGCAAGAAGAGTGTTGAACATAGAGAAGGAGTAAACTATGGCAAGCAACTGTGAGACATGTATGAATTATGAATATGATGAAGAATATGAATACTATGTGTGTGCGAAGAATCTGGATGAGGACGAGATGTATCGTTTCATCAAAGGCGATTTTCGCGAGTGCCCATATTATCAATTCGGCGATGAGTACCAGATAGTGAGAAGGCAAATTTAGGAGGAAATTTATGAATCAATTTGAAGCGTCAATTATTTTGTGGATACAGGAAAATTTGCGAGGAGTGATGGACGGTTTTTGGGTGTTTGTTACACACCTTGGGGATGAAGGATTTCTTTGGATTGCGTTGGGAATTGTGTTGCTATTCTGGAAGAAGACAAGGCCAATCGGATTTACCATGCTACTTTCATTATCGTTAGATTTTCTGATTGTAAATGTGACACTCAAAGGCTTGGTGGGAAGACCGAGACCATTTGTAGTAAATGAGGCAATAGTGACTCTGATTAAGCAACCATCACCATATCGCTCATTTCCATCCGGTCACACAGCAGGTTCGTTTGCTGCGATGTTAGCACTCTATAAATGGGTTCCAAAGAAAATTGGTATTCCGGCGGTTGTGTTGGCAACCTTAGTTGCACTTTCGAGATTGTATGTAGGTGTTCATTACCCAACAGATTTACTTGGGGGCTTTGTGGTAGGTTTGGTAAGTAGTATTGTTGCATATCGCATTGTAAAAAGTGTTATGAGAAAGATTGGAGAAAATAGAATAGATGGCTAGAAAAACGAAGAAACAGATGTTGGCGGAGGAGATTATCGAGCGCTTGAAAGCAGAGTATCCGGATGCCGAGTGCTCTCTAGATTATGATGAGGCGTGGAAGCTTCTTGTCAGTGTGCGCTTGGCGGCACAGTGTACGGATGAGCGTGTCAACATCATTGTAGAAAAATTATATGAAAAATATCCGGATGTCAAGTCCTTGGCAGAGGCTGATGTGGATAAAATCGAAGAAATCGTTCGCCCATGTGGATTAGGACGAAGTAAGGCAAAAGATATCAGCGCATGTATGAAGATTTTGCGTGACCAATATGATTGTCAGGTGCCAAAGACATTTGACGAATTACTTGCACTTCCTGGTGTGGGCAGGAAGAGTGCAAACCTCATCATGGGGGATGTGTTTGGCGAGCCGGCGATTGTGACAGATACGCATTGCATTCGTCTCGTAAACCGTATGGGACTTGTGGATGGCTTTACGGAGCCAAAAAAGGTAGAAATGGCACTGTGGAAAATCATTCCACCAGAGGAAGGAAATGACTTCTGTCATCGGCTTGTGTACCATGGAAGAGCAGTCTGTACTGCTAGAACAACACCATATTGTGAAAAATGTTGTTTAAATGACATTTGCAAAAAAAATGGCGTCAAGATAAAAAAATAATTGATTTCTATAAAGTCATTCATTATAATTGTTCTGTAAGATTTTTGACAAAATAAAGTGGCGAGAGCCATATACAAATCGGGAGGATGAACTATGGATTCAAACAAGAGACCAGATACGATGGAACGTATCACAACACCGGAACTTGCTGAAGCGTTTATCGCAGAACAAGTTGCAGCAGTTCGTGAGCAGGTTGGTGACAAAAAAGTTTTGTTAGCACTTTCAGGCGGTGTTGACAGTTCAGTTGTTGCAGCACTTTTAATTAAAGCGATTGGAAAGCAGTTGGTATGTGTACATGTTAACCACGGCTTAATGCGCAAAGACGAATCCGAAGGTGTTATAAAAACGTTTAAGGACGAAATGGATGCCAACTTGATTTATGTTGATGCAACTGATCATTTCTTAGGGTTACTTGCAGGTGTGTCAGATCCAGAGCGTAAGCGTAAAATTATTGGTAAAGAATTTATCACAGTTTTTGCTGAAGAAGCAAGAAAACTTGAAGATATTACATTCTTGGCTCAGGGAACAATCTATCCTGATATTTTGGAATCTATTAAGGCAGCTGAAGGTAAAAAAGCAGTTAAGTCTCATCACAATGTAGGGGGTCTTCCGGAAGATCTCAAGTTTGAACTTGTAGAACCTATCAAACTTTTATATAAAGATGAAGTTCGTGTAGTAGGTGAAACTCTTGGCTTACCACACTCTATGGTTTATCGTCAACCATTCCCAGGTCCGGGACTTGGTGTTCGTTGTCTTGGTGCAATTACTCGTGATCGTTTAGAAGCACTTCGCGAGGCTGACGCTATTTTACGTGAAGAATTTGACAAGAACGGTCTTGCTGAAAAAGTATGGCAGTACTTCATTGCTGTGCCGGATATCAAGAGTGTAGGTGTTAAGGACGAAAGCCGTTACGAAGGTTGGCCGGCAATCATCCGTGCTGTCAATACAAAAGACGCTATGTCAGCAACGATTGAAGAGATTCCATATCCGATTCTTCATCATATTACAGATCGTATTACACATGAAGTTCCTGGTATTAACCGAGTTCTTCTTGATTTGACTCCGAAGCCGATTGGTACAATTGAGTGGGAATAGTAAAATTAAGCCAAGAAACGTTGAATTTACGGCGTTTCTTGGCTCTTTTTTTGTCCCGTGACAATCAAATGACAATAATTTTTTAAAACTATTTATTGTATAAATAACAATTTTGCACGGTTTTTCTTTAAATGTATAGATTTCTTCTAGTTATCCTTGTTGTTAAAAGGATTGTTTTCTTCCGAATATGCAGGAGCTAAGTCAAGTTCATTTTGAGTAGGACTTACATGCCCAGGATATTCACTCTCCCAATTCACGTAATCCAGCATATTGATTTTTTCTTCTTTCATTTTTTCTCGAACAAAATTCCAATTCTGAAGGAGCGTTTTAAAATTGGCAACGTCATTTTCATTGACAGGCGCAGCATATTTTGAACGTGTCTCAATCACTAAATGAATTTCATTATCAATCATTTTTGGTACTAATCCATAACGCCATTCTAAATCATATAGTACATGAAGAGCTCCAAATGCATTATACGGATTTGGATCAGCCAGAGTATAATAACTGATGCCGAGAGCGTTTGCAATATTTAATAGTGTTTCTTCATCTGGGCGACGATTTCCCAATTCATAATTTCTTATAGTTGATTCATTCAAATCACATTTTTTGGCTAACGATTTTTGAGTAAGATTTGCTTTGATTCTATGTTGGCGTATTAATGTTCCTAAGCGATTCAAATCTGAAAAATCCATTTTCGATATGTCCATGCAATGACCTCCTAAATCCATTATTGAGCTAATTATAACACCAACAGTTCAAAAGTGAAATCTTTTTTTGAAAAAAGTATTGACAGTTCAATAATGAACTGATACAATTCAAACATAACAACCGTTCAATAATGAACTGTATAAAGAAAAGGAGAGGAGGAATTCATATATGGCAAATAGTAGATTCATAACTGCTAAGGATGTTCAAGAAGAATTAGGTGTGTCGCTTTCATATGCATATAAGTTGATACGCAAATTGAATGCAGAGCGCGAAGATGAAGGCTACGTGACAATAAAAGGTAGGGTTAGCAGAAGTTATTTTGAAGAACGGATTTATGGTACGTCATACAAGAGGGAGGTGATTTGATGGCGGTCTTTAGAAATGAAAAGACAGGACTATGGGAAGTGCGAACCTATTACAAGGATTTGACTGGAGCACGAAAACAAAAAACAAAAAGGGGATTTTCAAAGAAGAGCGAAGCAGTCGAGTGGGAACGTTCTTTTAAATTAAAAGATGAATTAAGTGTAAGTATGAAGTTCAGTGATTTCGTAGATTTATATCTTGCTGATATTAAACCGAGAATCAAGTATAACACTTATTTAACAAAGAAGCATATTATCGAAACCAAGATTCTCCCGTATTTTGGAAAAAGAAAATTAGATGAGATTCGTACTGCAGATGTCATCCAGTGGCAGAATGAGATGATGAAACTGAAAACAAAGAGTAACAAAAAATTTAGTTTGACATATTTAAAGATTATTCATAATCAGTTGAGTGCAATTTTAAACCATGCAGTCAACATGTATAATCTGAAGGATAATGTAGCGAGAAAGGCTGGTTCTATGGGAAAGAAGAATGCAACTGAAATGTTGTTTTGGACACAAGATGAGTTTCAATTGTTTTTAGATCAGGTTGCAGATAAGCAATTTTCATATTATGCATTTGAAATTTTATATTGGACGGGTATAAGAGAAGGTGAATTGTTAGCATTAACGCCAGAAGATTTTGATTTTGAAAAGAAAACATTGAGAATCAATAAGTCATATCAACGTATAGAGAGACAAGATATCATTACTGAACCGAAGACACCAAAAAGTAACAGAATCATTGTGATGCCCGATTTCCTTGCAACAGAGATTGAGGATTTTCTAACGAGATTAGACAATCTCAAACCAACGGAACGTATTTTTACGATATCAAAAAGTTATTTGAATTATGAAATGGAGAGAGGTGCAAAGTTAGCAGGATTAAAAAAAATCAAGGTTCATGGACTTAGACATTCACATATTTCATTGCTGATTAATCTAGGTTATTCAGCGCTGGCAATTGGAGAAAGAGTAGGACATGAGGCTGTTGAAATTACGTATCGCTATGCACATTTATTTCCGACAGTGCAGACGGATATGGCGGCACATTTGAATTTAGAAAGGGAGGCACTTATTAATGTCAGAGAAGAATAGAGATCATAAGGATAGATGGAGAAATGTAACAGTAGCATTTCGTTTATCACCGGAAGAAAATGAGGAATTAACAAATCGTGTAAAACTGAGTGGGTGCAAAACAAGGCAAGAGTATATCATCCAAAGTATTTTGCATCAAAAAGTTGTAGCCACTGGTAATCCATTAATGTTGGTGACATTTCGAAAAAATCTGCAACGTATTGAATCTGAATTAGCAAGGTTAGAAAAAGCAGAAGATATGGATGAGGAGTTGTTTACCCCTATTAGAAGTATGCTAGAGATATTAGAGGCGTTTCAAGAAGCGCCTCGTTCCCTAGCAGGCATGAAACAACTGTCAGTGAAGCAAGATGAAGTATAAAGGAAGGATGTGGTTTTATTGAAGAAAAGAGCTGCATTTGAAAGGAGAAATGTTAGACGGACAGAGAAGCAAGCATTTATTTGTCCGTTAGCAAATAACTACACTCATAGAGAATCCGATGACATAGGTCAATATGGACAATTATGGGTGCAATACATACAAACAGAATATCCTAAAAGATATGCCAGTCTATTGAGTTTCAATGAATTGCAATCTAAGGCGAGGGAAGTCAATGAAGTGGCACATGAACTGTATGAGGATATTATTCAAGAATGGATGGAAAGCCATAAACCTAAAAAAGCAATTTCATTTACCGAAATGTATCAATTAAGAATTGAAGCCAAAATGATAGCAAATGAGGTTGTAATGCATGATGTGGTGAATTGTTTTCATTAAAAACACCATGAAAAGGATAGTTTTGAGAAAAAAACACCATTTCAGTGAGTGGTCAAATTGTAAATCTGGGTATACACTAAACTCAACAATTTCATATCAGCTACAGTATGGAGAATTCCGGTGTATGCCCAGACATTCAATCAGTCGAGACTTGCCAAGAGAGTTGATAGACCGAAAGGAGAAGATAAAGCGAGTTAGGGAACGTAATCATATGGCGGAAGGATAATAACCTACGGAGGAACTGAACGCAGTTCCTTACCCTCGCAACGGCACCAGAGGGAAGAGTGCTTGATAAGTGCATTGTAATCACGAATAGTGACATACTGTAGTTCCCATGTGTGCGGGGCGATGAGGTAACTTGAAATAGTTGACGTACACCCACATAACGACTAGTTGTTATGAATAGAAAGAAAAGAGGTGCAAAATGGAAACTTTAAGTATAAACGAGTTTCGGAAAAGAAATGGTTGCGATTCTTGTCTCTATTCTCAAAACATGAAAAGGTGCTTTATGACTTCAGTTTGTCCTTTGGTGATAGAAAAAGAAAATGTACAAATAAAACGAACTTGCCCCTTAGATGAAAGTGGAACATGCCCGTATAAAAATGGTGCAGGTACTTGCTTTGCATTTTGTTGGAAAGAAATATTAAAAGATTATAAGGAGGCAAAAGTAAGAAGTGAAACGGAGGAAGAAAAAGATGTCACAAATATTATCATTGATTTACAGAATAGCGATTGATCACGGATGGGAGTTTATCAAAACACTTCATTATATGTTTTTAGCAGGAGTGAATGAAATTCTGACCGAACCGGCGTTTTTCGATAACGTGGTAGAGTATAACGGAAAGTATTACAAGGTAGGTACAAAGCGTGGAGCAGTTATGGATTCCAAGGTGGAAACAGAGGAGTATTATATTCTGACACTTGCAGCAATCGCAATGGAGTTAAAGTATAGCGGATTTCACGAAGCCACCATTGTAATCGGAGCAGGACTTCCGGCAACGCGGTATGGAGCAGAGAAAAAGGAGTTTGCAGAATACCTTTCCAGAAACAAAGATGTAACATTCAAATTTGAGGGAGAGGAATACAAGATTAAGCTTGAAAAAGTCGCATTGTTCCCACAAGGATATGCGGCGGCGGTAGAGGATTTACCATACCTTGGTAGTAAGGTAGTTGTAGTAGACGTTGGTTCTTGGACTACAGATATTTTCCCAATCAATAACAAGAAGCCGGATGATGCAAACGCCAACTCTATTCCGGGTGGTGTGATTTCATGTATGCGCACTATTAATAAGCATAGTGTAAGACTTTACAATGAAAAGATTGATGAAGAAGCAATCGTGGATTATATCGCAACTGGAAAAACAAATTTAGACAAGAAATATGTAGAACTGATTGATAAGACTTTAAAAGAGTTTGCAACTGATTTATTCAATTCCCTTCGGGAAGAGGGATACAGTTTGAAGACAACTCAGTTTTACTTTGTAGGAGGCGGTGCAGCCGTCATGAAGAGATTTGGAGGAATTGAGCAGAAAAATATCCGTTACAATCTTGACCTTAAGGCAAATGCAAGAGGTTATGACAAATTAACCAAGATTGCAATGGAAAGAAATGCGAGGAAGTCCTAATGCAAAAGAGTAATATTTATCAGCATAACTTAAGGCTGAATCTGGATGATGAACGGCATTTGAAAGTACATCGCTATCTGATGAATATAAATGAAGACGTGTATAAATCCAAGAATGCTTATATTATCCGGGCGATACTTGAGGGTGCTGAAAAGGCAAACAGTGTAACAGAAGATGGTGCATATGTAGAGAAAGGGTTGCTGACAGACGAGCAGATAAAAGAATTAGAAGAGCGAATCACAAAGAATCTGAAGAAAGAGGTTTTAAACGAAGTATTAAAGGTGCTCTTAAACATGATAGTAAGTCAACCTAGTAATGTTTTACAGCAGGTGGGACAAATCCAATCAGTAAAAGAAGAGGAACCGGATGATGCTCTGGTGGATGCGGCCTTATCATATTTTGAGGAGTAAGAGTTATGAGAACAGTAATGAACAAAATTGGAAAAGGGTTTGGATGGCTACTAAAAACAGCAGCAAAGGTAAGTGTGGTCGTTTTGGGATTGCTGTTAAGTATATTAAAATTGTTCCTATTGCTATTTAGCTTGGTGCTTCGATTATTTATGGCACTGGTAAGAGCAGGAACGCCGTAGGAAAGGAGGGAGAAGGATGTTTGAAAAGACCACAAACAAGCAGTGGCGTGAGCGTATGCAAAGCTACTACATGAACTTCCACAAGAAGTTTAACAAGAAGTAAGAACAAAGATAACAAATAAGTCTATATAAGAGTGGACTGGCTACAAGTTTTGCCAATCCCTCTTACGGAAGGGTTGGTGAAGCATGAAAAAGACTTGGATAGTGTTATCCATGCTTATGTTTTGCCTAGCCGGATGCAGTGACAAAACAGTTGTTAAGGAAACAGAAGATACCGAAAGGGTAGAGGAAACAAAGGACACTGTGGAAAAAGATGCTAAGGGAGAGGCAAAAGACGAAAACGACATGGCGGATACAGAAACTGGCGTATCTGCAGAGGAAAGCCCGATACAGAGTGAACATAGATTAGAGCAGACCGAAGTTGAGACTTCGAATGAGAAACCTAAGACAGAAGAACCAAAGAAAGAGACAGTGACAGAGAATCACTCGGAAACTGTCGAGAAAGAGGAAACAGTCACAGAATCTCAAAACACGTTTGTGGCATACAGTCCGCAAACAGTTGTTGCGCTGGCAACAAGCAAGACAAAAGGGTATGGGAAAATCACACTTACCGAAAATCTGGACAGACTTCTTTCAGAGGGTGTAATTACAAAGGAAGAGTATGATGAATATTATCCGTATGACGGTGCCGGATATTACAGCGTATTTGTGGAAACGAATCTTCGTGAAGCAAAGACCACATCCGGAAGATTACTTGAAACAGAAGATGGAATCGCACAGTATATTGCAGATATGCTTGTATTGGAAAGCGGTCCATATTTTCTGATTGAGTATGTAGGCATCTATTCCACCGGAAGTTCTGATTTCTATGAATTTCGATGTTATAGGGCATAAAAAGTAAATATGAATTGAGAAAGGCAGGCTATTATACAGTCTGTCTTTTTCTATGGAGAAAATGGAGGAAAAGAAGATGATGAAAAAATTAGTAAAACGTATGGTTGCAGGGCTTCTTGCTTTGTTAACCGTGATTGGAACGTCCTTTAGTGGCGCAGGAGAAGTATCCGCTGCAAGTGCGTCAGCGAATTTAAAATTGTGGTATGCATCCAATAAGGAGCATGGTGTAATTACGGAGTTTAATTCCTATTCTTATACCGGAAATATCATGTATGCCATGATTGACGGGCATACGGCTTACTGTATGAATTATACAAAGTCAGCTGATGGCGGACAGACTATGTATAGCTACGAGGATCCGCATACGTCTATGAGTGCAGCGCAGGAAAAGCAGCTTAGTTATTGTATGTACTATGGGCATAGCAAAACAGCAGAGACTTCCCCTAGTACAGCGGAACGCAATGAGTATATCGGAACGCAGGCAATGGTATGGGTGATTGTAAACAACCTTTTCGGAACTGCAAGCGGAGACTCTGCAGCAAATAAGGTGTGTGCCTGTGCCCCGGATGCAAATGCTGCTTATAATTATTATGTAAACCTTAAAAATCAAATTCAGGCATCCTACAATGTAACAGTTCCGAGTTTCGCTTCTACAACAAAAAGTGGAGCCCCAACCTATGAACTGAAATGGAATGCACAGAATGGAAGATTTGAAACTACGCTTACAGATAACAATGGTTCCCTTTCTAACTTTAACTTTTCAGCAAGCGGATATTCTACTTCGCGAAATGGAAATCAGCTTACAATTTACACGAAGAATGTAAATACGACAACATCACTTGCAACAATGGCAACCAATAATGGTGTAGTGGAACCGACTAGCAGTGCGGTGTACTGGTATATTGATAAAGCCAAGTATCAGGAGTTTGTATCTGATAGACCGCAGGTGGATCCGGTCAGTGCTTATATTCGTGTAAAAACAGAAAGTATTGGTTATGGAACCATAATCAAAGAAGATGAAGAAAGTGGTGTCAAACTTCCGAAAGCAGTTTATGGCATCTATTCCGATTCCGGATGTAAAACATTGGTGGACACATTGACAACCAACGAAAGCGGAACTGCCACATCTAAGGGGTTAGTGGCAGGAACCTACTATGTGAAAGAGATTACAGCTCCAAAAGGATATGTGTTAAGTGATGAAGTTCACACACTTACGATTTCAGCCGGACAGACAACTACTTTTACAGTAAAGGATACCGAGCAACTTGGAAGAATCAACATCTTTAAAGCGGGAGAAGTTCTTACCGGGTGGAATGGAAGCAACTTTGTTTATGAAACCGTTAATCTGCAGGGTGCCTCTTTCAAGGTTACAGCAGGAGCAGACATCTATCAGGCAGATGGAACTAAGGTTTTCTCCCAGGGGGATGTAATAGCAGAGAAGTTGACAACCGGAGCAGATGGGAAAGTAGTGCTTTCGGATTTACACCTTGGAACTTATGTAGTAACAGAAGTGGAAGGTATCTTAGGATATACGATTAACACAGAGCCGCATGAAGTGGAGGTCGCATATGTAGACCAATCCGTGAGTGTTCAGATTGTAGACCAGACAGTCAGAAACACAAGGCAGAGAGCAGAAGTTTTCGCAGTGAAACTTGACTCTGATACAGAGAACCCGCTAGATGGCGGACAGTTTACTTTGTACGCCGGAAATGACATTGTAAGTTATTATGGAGAAGTTTTAATGTCGAAGGGAGCTGCCATTCAGACAGTGACCACAGATGCAAATGGCAAGGCTGCTTTTACCGTAGATATACCAATCAACAATGAGTATTTCGTAAAAGAAACACTTGCACCGGAGGGATATCTAAGAAATAGCGAAGATGTATATCACTTTGCATTTAATTACCTTCCTGAAACAAAGGAAAGCATTTTCTTTGCAAAAGAGTTTGAAAATGACCGTGTAACAGCGAAGATTAAACTGCAAAAAGTGGATGCAGAAAACAAAGCACCATTGTCACAAGGGGATGCTTCATTGGAAGGAGCTGTATATGGCCTTTATGCAAGGAATACGATTTACCACCCGGATGGAGCAACCGGAGTTATCTTTCACGCAGGGGATTTGGTAGCAGCTCTTAGAACGGATAAGCATGGCAAGGCACAAGTAGACGGACTGTTTCTTGGTAACTATTATGTGAAAGAGATTACCGCATCAGAAGGCTATCTTTTGGATGAAGCGGAACACGATTTGGTTTGCGACTATGAGGGTGATTTGGTAGCAGAAGTAGTCAGAAGTACCGTGTCTGATGAATTAGTAAAACGTCAGCCATTTATGCTGATTAAGATTTCCGATGATGGGGAACAAACAGATGCCAACCTGCTTCAAGGAGCCGGATTTACTGTTTATCTGAAGTCCGCGATTCCACTTAAAAAGGATGGCTCTTATGACTTTGATAAAGCAACTCCGGTAATCAGTGGAAACAATGGGGAAACAGAACTGTTCTCAGATGAGACAGGATGTGTCATTTCAGCAGCGCTGCCTTATGGAACGTATGTGGTGGTGGAAACAACGGTGCCGCATAACATGGCGAGTGTGAAACCATTTGAAGTACGCATTACTGAACATGCACCGACTACGCCACAGGTATGGCGTATTCTCATCGACCGGGAATTTACAGCCAAGCTTCGTATTGTAAAGATGGATGCAGACACAAAGATGCCTGTATTACTTCCAAATACAGAGTTTAAAATCTTTGATGTGGAAAAGAATGAATATGTGAAAATGGTAACCACATATCCATCGAAGGTAACGCACACTTCGTTTTTCACAGATCAAGATGGCGACCTCATTCTTCCAAATGCACTCCGTATCGGAACGTATCGAATCGAGGAAGTATCAGCTCCGTATGGTTATGTCATCAATCAGCAGACAGTGACAGTTGAAGTGGATAGTAATACGTTTTATCAGGTTGACCCGGATACGAATGATGCAATCATTACCGCATACTTTGAAAATGAGCCGACTGTAGGAGAACTCACTATCTACAAGAAGGGCGAAATGCTAGAAGCCTATCGAGGTGGTCTGTTCGCATCCTCATGGGAAAAGCAGTTTGTTTATAAAGAACGCTTCCTCGCTGGTGCAGTCTTTGAAGTCTATGCCAACGAAGATATCTTTACTGCAGATATGCAGCTTGATGAGGATGGAAATCGTACCAAGTATTATGCCAAGGATGAACTGGTTGCAACTGTGACCACGGATGAAGAAGGCAAAGCTGTCTTGTCTGATTTACCTCTTGGAACTTATCGCATCAAAGAAGTGTCTGCGCCTTATGGCTTTGTATTAAATAGCAAAGAGCAGGTAGTTACACTTTCCTATGTGAATGATACAACCCCGGTTGTATTTGAGTCTGCCACGGTTTTGAATGACAGACAAAAGGTGTCCATGCAGATTCACAAGCTGGATTCAGATTCCAAGGAAGCTGTTGAAGGTGCAGTATTTGGATTGTATGCAGCAACTGACATTTTAAACGCAGATGGTAAGGTAATCGTGGAAGCAGGAACACTACTTGAAAAGGCAATATCCGATAAGGAAGGTCTTGTGAAATTCACAAAGGATTATCCATTTTCGACTTACCTTGTGAAAGAGTTGGAGGCACCGGAAGGATATGATAAGTCAGAAGAAACTATCACATTTAAGGCTGAGTATCAAGGTCAGGAAACAGATAAAACCGAGTATGAGGATACCGTGTATAACACAAAAATTCCGGTGGAGGAGCCGGAGATAACCAGTCCTAAGACCGGGGATGATTCAGATTATCTGCTTTATGGTGGCATTGCTCTTTCCGCATTTGTACTATTATTGGCACTCTTGGTAGGAAAGAAGAAAGACAAGAAAAGTAAATAGGTAAACGATTGCAGGGATACAGGCCAATTGCTTGTATCCCTATTTCAATGAAATGGAGGAAAAACAAGTTATGATGAATTATGAAATGTTTAAAGAAATGGTTTCACAGAAAATTACGGATTATATGCCGGAGGAATACCGGGATAGAAAGATTGCATTGTCTTCGGTAGACAAAATCAATCAAACAAGAGATGCACTTACTTTTATGGTGGGAGAAGAGGATATACCGCTTTCTCCAAATTTGTATCTGGATACCTTGTATGAGGAATATCTTCACTATGAGGATATTGAACCAGTAATTCATAAAGCAGCGGTAGAAATGTGTAAACACTTGGAAGAAGGAATGCACTTGCTTGATAAGATTCGTGTGGAGGACATTAAAGACCACATTATCTTTCAGGTAATCAATACTGAGCAGAATAGAGAGTATCTGGAAAGTCTCCCTCACAGAGAGTATCAGGACCTTTCCATTATCTATCGCTGGCTCTTGCAGAAAGATGAAAATGGCATTGCCAGTGCCATTATTACCAACCAACTGGCTGAAAACAAAGGCATTAGCGAATCCGAACTGTTCTTTTATGCCACACAGAATACCAGAGAACTCGCGCCGATTGTGGTCAAACCGATGAACTTGATTGTTGATGAATTGATAAGTGGAGAGGTTGCTCCTTTTGATTTACAAGAAGCGATTGAGCAGGGTACAGAACTAGACGAACCAATGGTGGTAATTACGAATGAGATAAAAAGTTTTGGTGCGGCATCCATTTTATATGGTGATGTGCTTCAAGATGTTGCAAAACTGTTCCAATCAGATTTCTATCTCTTGCCGTCATCGATTCATGAGATGATTGCAGTTTCTGCATCTGAAAATTCACCGGGACCAGAAGCATTGGCAGACATGGTTCATGAGATAAATGAAGGCCAAGTGGAGATTGGAGAGAGATTATCCAATCAGGTGTACCATTACGATGCCCAGACAAGAAAACTATCTATGGCAACAGATACACCTTATAAGGAACTAGATAACACTCGTGAAGAGATGGTTCATCATGTGGATAGAGCAACTATTAGATAGGAGGCTTATATGGAAAGACCGGAACTTACAATGGAAGACCTTGTAACATTAGTAAAAGCATTTGAGGGTGAGTTTATTATTCAGGTGGAATGCAGAGAGGAGGCAAAAGCAGATGAATGAGAATCCATTTAAATTAGATGTAGTTTCTGTCCGTCTCGTTAAAGATGCTCCAATGTATTCTGACGAACCTTTAAACTGTCCACAAAAGGTAGTCGAGTTATTAGGGAAGGAACTCAGTGAGATGGACCGGGAAGTTATCTGTATTATCAATATGACCACAAAGAGTGTTCCTATTAACTGCACTTATGCGAGCGTAGGTGTGCTAAACAGCGCAGTAACAGTGCCTAGAGAACTCCTCAAAGCAAGTATTCTTTCCAATGCAGCCGGAGTCATTATGCTTCACAATCATCCGAGCGGGGATCCGACCCCGTCTCAGGAGGACTTGAAACTCACTGCCAGAGTTGGTGTGGCTTGTGAGTATCTTGGTATTGACCTTTTAGATCATATCATTGTCGGTGGACGCACGGAAAAGTATTACAGCTTTAATGAAAATCATATTCTTCAGGACGCTTTAATCTCACTTCAGCATGCACAAAAAAGTCAAAACGAGATGGAGAAAGAACTGATTGCTGCAGAGAGAGGGCGTGCAAGATGATGACAAAGAGATTTACCGATGAAGAAATCGCAATTGCAAAGAGTGTAGATTTGGTCAGCATAGCGGAGTCACTTGGATATACGCCAAAGCGAATCGGAAGATATTATACCTTGAAGGAAATGGACTCTATCCGTATTCATGACAGAAGGACATGGTTTCGCTGGTCCAGGCAGTATGAACCGGATGAGAGAGGCGGTTCCCAGATTGAGTTTTTAAAAGCATTTGCAGGGATGGATTTTAAGGAGTCCGTATCATGGCTCCTTGATTTTGCAGGATATCAGAAGCTACCGGACAATCAGAAACAAAAACCATTAAAACATCAGGCACCCGAAAAGAAAGCAGAAAAGAAAAATGATTTTGTCTTGCCATCGGCATCAAAAGACCATTCTTATCTGCTTTCTTATCTTACAGGGGAGAGAGGTCTACGGAAAGAGGTTGTACAGTATTTCCTTGACAAAGGGCTGATATACGAAAGCAAAGCATATCACAACATTGTTTTTAAAGGCTTAGATAAGGATGGCATTTGCAGATTTGCAAGTATGAGAGGCGTGTTTGATAAGGGAGGGAAACCATTTAAGTGCGATGTGGAAGGAAATGATAAGACCTACGGGTTTAATGTTGTCTGCAATGACAGTCATGAAGTGTATGTGTTCGAAGGTGCCATTGACCTTATGAGTTATATGGACATCCACAGTGATTTCAGTACGAACATGATTGCCCTTGGCATGACGGCAGATGCTCCGTTGGAAACCTTTCTGAAAGAAAATCCGCAAATCAGTGGAATTACTTTTTGTTTGGATAATGATGAGGCCGGGAGAAAAGCGACTGCAGCACTCTTAAAAAAGTATTATGAGAGGGGATATGATGTGGAAGATTACCCGCCACCAAAGGGGTATAAAGATTACAATGAATGGTTACAGGCACAGCGGGTTCTAAAAACACTATTAGAACCAACGCAACCGATGAAAACAGCCAAAGTCATATAACTATTTTGGCAAAGTCATATAAAAATTTATCAAAGTCATATAACTTTTCGAGAATGAGAAAATTGGCATCAAAAAAGTCATATAACAATTTTCAAAAGTCATATAAGAGTTTATGACAAAGTTATAGAAAATGGGCAAAAGTCATATGAAAATATCGCGAAGTTATATGACAAAAGGGGTTTTAGGGGTTTTCCCCTAACAAGAAGCATTGTAATACACAATGCGTTTCTTGCGATGGACATCCGGTCCATCGGAGGCATTTAGAAGATGAATGAAAAATGGTAGAGGAGGTGTACTAAACACAATGTTACAGGAATTAGAACTAATCACAACTCCTGCAGAATTTATGGCTTGGAAGCAGAGACAGAACGTGCAGATGGAAATTACAGAAACGGATGCCACTCTTTTGCTTGGATATATTGAAGGACATGGATATGCAATGGGACATGCCACTGATGGATGTCTTCTAAGAGTGGATATGGAATCTGAACAGGTAGAGGTGGATGAGTATTCTTTGGACGATTGGATTGATACCGTTTGTGAATGGAATTATGAACTGATTTTAGAAGCGGATGCCAATAGAAATAATCCAAAGAACATGCTTGATTTCGCAAACGAGCAAGCAAGATATGAGAAGTACAAAGAGGATGAAATTGTATTGGACAGAATGTTTGAACAAACCAAGTATATGGCTCCGATTGAAAAACTTGCCAGAGAGATTGCGGAAGATATTTTGGCAGCGTATGAACATGGTGTTGAGAAAGTAGCAGAGCAGGTGGCAGATAAGATAAAAGGGTTTCAGCCGGAAAGGGTGAGGTAAATGGCAGATAAAACGACAACTGTTTCGTTCCGAATGAATGAGGCCGAACGTAAACTATTGCATGAAAGAGCGAGTGAATATGATATGACGGAATCCACGTATTTGAGATTTCTCATTACTCAAAAGCCAAATGACTATCCGGAAATCCGTGTTCTTTTAAGAGAAGCGATTAATGAAGTGAATCACATTGGAGTTAACATCAATCAGATTGTAAAGAACCATAATTCTTCGTTTTATAAAAAAGAAGATAAAACAAAGCTGAACGCCTATATGCAAAGAGTAGATGAAACACTTCAAAAGGTGGTGGATGCCCTTGGCAGTGACTAAACTATTATATATGAAAGACTGTGGGAGGGCATTTCACGGTAAGCATCTGAAAGCGGCTCTAGAGTATATTTCCGATCCGGATAAAACGCAGGATGGAAGGTTTATTGGTGCTGTCAATTGTCGTCCGGGTTTTGCCTATGAGCAGATGAAGGAAACCAAAAAGGAGTTTGGAAAAATTGATAAGCGACAGGCTTATCACCAGATTGTTTCTTTCAAAGAGGGAGAAGTGGATGCAGAAACAGCTTTTGCGTTTACGGAAAGGTTTGTGAAGGAATATCTGGGCGACAGGTATGAAGCAGTCTATACGGTTCATGACAACACAGACCACATCCATGCCCACATCATATTTAACAGTGTCAATTTTGTCGATGGCAGAAAGTACAGATATGAAAAGGGAGATTGGGAGCGTTATATCAGACCGATTACAGAGAGACTTTGCAAAGAGTATGGATTATCTGTTTTTGAGTTTGAAAATGAAAAACTAGAATCTGACGAAAAGTATCAGGAATGGGATGATTACAAAAACGGTCCTTTTGTCTGGTCTAACATGATTAAAAGAGATTTGGATGTGTGCATTGTACAGGCGCAAAGTTTTTCGGAATTTGAAGAATTTCTCCGTGAGAAAGGGTATGCGATGCAGCATGGAAAGTATTTTGCAGTGAAACCACCGGGCATGGGAAGGTATCGACGATGTAAGACGTTGGGAGAGATGTACACCGAAGAACGCATACGGGAGCGTATACAGACAGAGAATCTTTCCACTTATCATGTAGAAACATTTGAAGAGGCACAAAAAATCGTATATTCCAAGATACCACGAGGGAAAAGAGCCAAACTGACCGGACTGCAGAAAAAGTATTATGCAAAACTGTATCGCTTGGGTCTGTTGAAAAGAAAACCATATAGTAAAGCATGGCAGTATAAGGACGATATCCGGATGATGCACAAGTTGCAGGACCAATATCTGTTCCTTATCAATCATGACATTGAATCGGTAGCTCATCTGCAGGAAACCGTGCAGTCTTTGACCATGACAAAGAAGTTCTACAGCAGAGAAAAAACAAAGACATATCGTGCGAAGAATAAGTGCGAGGATTTGTTTGCTGTCCGGGATACAATGGAACAGCTATTCGACAGAGAAGAATCCTATCAACAGGGAGAAACCTTTTTCCGGAAGGAACATGAGGAATGGATGAAACTTAAGGAACAACTTCAAAAACAGGGGTATTCCTATGAAAAGGTTACGAAATTGCAGGAACACTACGAGAGTGAACTTGCAAGGCTCAGACAGTTGGAAAGAGAGGTGTCAAAAGAACTTCGTATTGCACAGTCTCTTGTAAAAGAACTAACCGAGGAAGAGAAGGAGTTAGAAATTGGAAAGGAAAAAGACAAGCAAAAGGAAAGGACACAGCCACAGAGATAGGCTGTTATTTTTATGTCCGAAAGTGAAAGATGGAGGGAATTATGAGTACAGAAAGAAAGGTATTAGACGAACACGCGATTTCGGAAGAAATCAATAAGTTAAAGCGTAATGGCAGAAGCGATGAAGTGCTCCAATTAGTGGAGGCAGATTATCGTTATGGACTTACAAAAGAGGAAATTGACATCTATATGGATAAGCAGTTTTCTGTTCCACAGATGTTTATGATTTCCAGAGCACTGAGAGAACACAGCGTTGAACTTGCTAAGGCGATTGCGAATGTGGATTATGACAATTACCGTATGCAAGTGGCAATTGACTTTTGTAATCGAGGTATACCGGTGCGGGCAATTGCGGAGGGGCTTGCGCAGGCGAAGAACGCACATGCACTGAAGGAAGTGCTTAAAAAAGTTTTGGAAGGCATCAGCATTGACAAGGAGAAAGAGGAACTAAAGCAAAAACTGGAGGAGCAGGACAAACTGATTCAGGAACAGAAAAAAATCATTGATGAGACCATGAAAGTGGTCAATCAATATAAACATGATTTAGATAGTATGGATGCCTTTTTAAAAGATGTGGAAAAAGATAGGAAGGCACTGAAATCAGATGCAACAGATGTTGCAAACGAACCAGAAAAACCAAAATCAGAAAGTGCACAGCCACAACCGATTCCGGGCGTTTACTATACCGTAGGCGTGGCGACAAATAACAGACAGATGATTCCGATGCAACTGGAGCAAACAGCAAAGAGCAAGCAGACCAGTATGTATGCATTAGCGGGAAAATTCGGTTTTAAGAAAAAGTCCAGAACAGACATTGTATGTATGGTGGCGAGAGGGGATTTAAATACAGCCCAGCTCGTGCAGATAAAACACGCAATCGAAAGGGGGCTAACAGAACAGCAACTCGTTCATCTGATTGAGAGCTGCGTTCCACCGGAGCAGATGAAAGAGATTATTGAAATTGCAGTATTAGAAAATAAATTGACGTAGGAGGAAAGAAAAATGGCAGAAGAGATTATGGAAGCCGTGCAGATTATTCGCGTGGCGTATGATGGAATTGAAATAGCAATAAGAATCGGAAGCGGAGGACTTGCTGCAGCACAAAAAGCAATTGATGCTTTGGTAGGTCTCTTTGAGCATGAGAAAACCTATGGGAAAACCAATATGAAAAAACTGCTCATGAAAGGCGGAGATTTGCAGGTATTTCAGTTCCAGACGGAGGACATGAAGAAGGTGGAGAAGTTACTGAAAAAGTATGGCATTCTCTATTCAGTTCTTCCGGATATTAATCGGGGAGATGGATTGTCGGAAATCATTTTTCATAGCGAGGCAGTACCCCGTATCAACATGCTTGCAAGCAGACTGAAGAATGCAAAAGTTTCTACCTTTGATGATTATGTCAATAAAGGTGATGAAAAGAGCATTGATAAGTTGCTGAAATTTTTAAAGGGACAGAAAAAGGGAAACGCCTTTACCCACACTGAGGAAGATTTGGCACTGAATCAGGCAGTAGATGGCTTGATTCAAAAAGTCGGTCTGTTTGTGACAGAAAAGGAAAACATCAGTGTGGAGGAAGTCAGAGAAAATTTCAGCATTGGCAAAGCGGAGGCAGAACAGATATTAAAACAGCTTGAATCCCTGGGCGTTTTAGATGTGGTGGATGAAAAAGGTATTCATAACGTACTGATGGATTCCGGTACGTTTGAAACACGTATCAAAAGTTATCAGGAACTTGCAGACCGCATTCAGGCAGTAGCAAAATCAAAAGATACAAACCTTTCAGATATTACCATTAGTAAAACGCTGATTGCATTGGAAAATGACCGGGCAGTAAAAACAAGGGTTCCGGGAACCTATGGTAAGGATGTGCGTTACCTCTGGATTAGCAAGGAAAATATTATGGAGATTCATAATGGTAAGACTATGCTGACATTCTTAGATTCGCATAAGGATTACAAACTTTATGATGCGGAGAATCGTGTGGTGGAAACAAAACGGGGAGAGGAACTCTATCGTGGTCACTACGATAGGGTTGAAGCGCATGTAAGAGAGCGTTATGAAAAGATCCAGAAGATGCCTGCTAAAAAGACACCGAAAAAAACGCAGACACAGAAAAGAGGGTAGGATATGGGAGTGAATCATAAGAAACCTCTCTGGAGTCTGGTTATTGTCGGCTCTGTGGCAGCTATGTTCTTGGGTTATTTAGTAGGCGGTGCATGGGAAAGTGGCATTCAGGCTCCGGCATTTATTACGAACTTTATCCAAGTGATGAATAAGCCCTTTGGAAATTACTTTAATCGTTTCACCATTCCTGCAATGGTTGTCATGCTCATATCGTATGGGTTTATTTTACTGATGTATTACACCAGCCGACGGAATTTTATGCATGGAAGGGAGCATGGTTCCGCCAGACTTGCATCCCCGGAGGAAGTGAATCAAAAGATTGCAGATAAAGATGAAGGCAAGAATCAGGTATTAAGCCAAAACTTACGCCTGAGCATCAACACTCGAAATACAAGATTAAATAACAATAAAATGATTCTAGGTGGTTCGGGTGCAGGAAAAACACTCTTTATGATTCTTCCAAACATTCTGCAGCTTCTTAAAAAAATGTCAATGATATTTACAGATCCAAAGGCAGAACTGTTGCAAAAGGTCGGGAATCTGTTGCGAAAGAATGGGTATAAGGTAAAGGTTTTAAATCTCATCGACATGAAGCAATCGGACTGCTATAATCCGTTCGCATATATCAGAACGCAAACAGATGTCATTAAACTGATTACCAATCTCATGGCGAATACGACACCGAAAAACAGTCAGTCGACGGACCCGTTTTGGGAGAAGGCAGAGAGCCTCTTTCTGCAGGCAATCTTCTATTATGTGTGGATGGAATCTAAGCCCCATGAAAAGAACTTTCGCACGGTTTTAAAACTGATGGAAGAAGCAGAGGTTATGGAACAAGGGAAACCATCGAGGCTGGATGTGCGCATGAAGTTTCTAGAAGAGACAAATCCACTTGGAAAGAATCATCCGGCAGTCAACAGCTATAACAAATGTATGCGCGGAGCCGGAGATACGATTCGTTCCATCATCGTGAGTGTCAATTCCCGTCTTGCCTTTTTGGAAAATGAAGATGTGCTTCGGATTCTCTCAAAGGACGATATGAACATTGCTGAACTTGGCATCGGGGTAAATGGTGACGAAAAGACAAGAACTGCACTGTTTTGTGTCATTCCGGACAATGACAAATCCTACAATTTCATTGTAGGGATGTTCTACACTCAGATTTTTCAGGAACTTTACTATCAGGCAGATTATCACTATAACGGAAGACTTCCAATTCATGTGTCCTTTATGCTTGATGAGTTTGCAAACGTCGCTCTTCCGGAAGATTTTTGTTCTTTGCTTTCCACCATGCGTAGTAGGGAAATCAGTGCCACAATCGTGCTTCAGAACTTAGCGCAGATTAAAGCACTTTTCAAAGACACATGGGAAACCATTACCGGAAACTGTGATACGCTGATTTATCTTGGTGGCAACGAGCAGAGTACGCACAAGTATATTTCAGAATCACTTGGAAAAGCGACCATTGACAAACAATCCAGTGGGGAAACAAGGGGTATGCATGGTAGTGCCAGTAGGAATTTCGATGTGCTTGGCAGAGAGATTCTTACTCCGGATGAAGCAAGAAAACTGGATAACAAAAAATGTCTGGTGTTCGTTCGAGGTTTTGATCCGGTTCTCGACGATAAGTTTGATACGTTTCATCATCCGGTATTCGAACAGACCTCTATGGGAAAAGGACAGGTATATGTCCATACTCCGGCGATTAGTGAAAACTTCACAGACCAATCATTTGAACTGCTTTCTCCAAAGGCAGTTTCTTTTTTTGAAAAGAAGAAAGAGCAGGGCGAAAACATTTATATTGACTCGCTGACGTATGCAGAATTTTCCCTGATTGGAGAGATGGAGTATAAGGATCGGATTCTGAAAAAAGATGAGGAAGAACAGAAGGAAAAACACAACAAAGATCATGCAAAAGAATTGGAATATGAAGAGGCTGCAACTGCTTCATCCGAGAACGGCGAAAAAAGTATCGGAAGTCACAAACCGGAACTGAAAGGCGAAGACAGCATTACAAATCGTATGGTGACTTGGATTTACACAAAGGAACAAAAGGATGAACTTCGGAAGGCATTAGAGAGCAACATGCCAAGGGATGCAATCCTGAAGTTTTTCTATCCGGAGATTTCGGCAGAAGAGATGGCAGTAAAACGAGAAGCATTCAAAAAACAATCAAGAAAGAATTAGGAGGAAATTTCAATGAGAAATGTATGTAACAAAGTAAAAGAAAAAGTAAAAACAATTGTGGCAACCGTTATGATGGCTGTCATGTTGGCCCCAACCGTATGTCATGCGGCAGGAACCGGAGCAGAGGCGATTACGGCACCGCTTGAAAACTTAAAAACACTTGTGATTGCAGTTATCGCTGCAGTCGGTGTCATTATCCTTGCAAAGAATGTCATGGAGTTTGCACAGGCCTATCAGCATCAGGATTCAGCAACTATGAATGCTGCGCTCAAAGGGATTGTTGCAGGTGTCATGATGGCTGGTATTTCAGTAGTATTAGCCTTCTTAGGCTTTTAATAATTCTTGGGGAAGAGACTCTTCCCCAGGGCGAAAGATGAGGTGAAAAAATTATGGATATTTTTAAACTAGGAGAAACAATTCTCGCATTACTCGACATGGTTTTTGCCTTTTGGAACGATCAGGTATCATTGGTGTTTGCACTTTTAGGACAGTCGCCAGCAGAGTTTAAGGGCGGTGGTCCTTGGGCAGTGATTACCGGAATTCAGCCACTATTTGTGGCGGTGGGTTCCTCCCTGGTGGTGCTTTTCTTTGTCATCGGATTTTGCTCGGAGAGTGTGGATGTCAAAGAGGATATGCGTTTTGAAGTGATTCTAAGGCTTCTCATTCGACTGGCTTTGGCAGAGTGGTTTGTCGCAAACTGTATCACGATAATGAAAGCATTTTTCACATCTATTGGAAACTGGGTTAAGGCATTATCCGCGAACAGCAGCGCGATTCTGAAAATCAACAGCGAGGAAGCTGAAGTTATTAAAAATCTTGGATTTGGGGAGAGCCTTTTGATGTTAATTTTGGCATCACTTTTAGCCATTATTATCATCATTTGTGGGTTCTTTCTCATCTATACGGTCTACTTCCGGTTCTTAAGACTCTTGGTGATTGTACCCATTGGAGCAATTGCATTTTCAACAATGGGAGGAAACCGTACCGTCAGCAATACTGTGGTCACGTACTGCAAATATTTTTTGTGCGTATGTTTTGAAGCAGTTACTATGGCACTTGCCATTATTATCTGCAATGCCTTTATTAATGCCGGGCTTCCAACTTTTACGAGTACGTATGCAGACTGGACGCAGACACTCATTTATTTATGTGAGATGACCTTTGCCATTGCACTGACGGTAGGAAGTGTAAAGGGCGCACAGACACTCACAAGTAAAGTATTTGGATTATAAGGAGGGACAAAGATGAGCAAAGAATTGAAATTTAAAAGTCAATGGGGAACAGAACATATGGTGGAATTGGAAATCCAACAATATCTGAATAATGGTTGTATGCACATTGATTTGATTGAAACAGAGAGCAGAGAACCTTACTCCAATCTGACCGTGAACCTTGGGACAAAAGTACCGCCTTACTGTGCTTATATTGATACCAATAATCTTCCGGAGGCTATTCGCTTTATCGAGGAGCATAATCTTGGTGAGTTTACTACTATTGTTGGATTCAGCGGTTTTTGTGAATATCCCTTATATATGTTCAATGTGGAAAGACTGAGGGAACTGTGCCCGGATGGAATGGAAGCCTACGAAAGAGATATAGGAATGCAGGCAAAGAAACCAGACAAAGAAAAAAAGAGATAACGGAGGGATAGATGTGATTGTAGAAATTAATAAAGATTTGGAGAGATACAAAGAAACGGTCGTTCTTGGATTAACTGCAAAGCAACTACTGTTTTCCATAGCAAGCGTGGTGGTTGGTGGAGGACTTATTTTACTTCTTTACCCATATGTAGGACTTACCATAGCAGCCTATATTGCTGTTCCGGTTGTGACCCCCATTGCCCTTGGCGGGTTTTATAGCTATCAGGGGATGAGTTTCTACGAAGTGATGGAGAGACGATTTCACTTTATGTTTTGTAACAAACCACTCACCTATGTTTCCACAGAAAGCGAGAGCGAAATTAAGGCATGGAAGAAAGAACAGCAAGAACAAGAAAAGACCAAAAGAAAGAGAGGGAAAAAGCAATGAGGTTATTTGCAGACGAGTTCAAGGAACTAAGGAAGGCATCAGAGCCACTTTATAAGTCGCCAAAATCCGTTCAGGAAACCATTGAGATTATGGCAGTGGCAGAAAATGGAATTTTTCAAACTGCAGACAACAGGTTCTCGGAAGGTTTTCTAGTGATGCCGATAAACTATTGTACGGAAAGTGATTTGTCGCAGGAAGCCATTGCAATAAAGTATTGTAAAATGCTTAATTCGATGGACTTTGAGTTTCAATTTACGTACAACAACAAGAATAAAAATATGGTTGCATTTAAACACGATATTTGCGCACAGGAAGGCGCTCCGGAATATGAAAGATATCGAGCGAATTATAACGAGATTATCGAGGAACAAGTATTTGAAGGGAAGCAGGGAATCGAGCAGGAATTATATCTAACCATTACGATAGAACGTAAAACTTTTGAAGAAGCTAAGGCGCACTTTGCTACCATTGAAGCGAATCTTCATAAACGTTTTGAGGAACTGGGCTCCAGACTCATACGATTAAACGGAAATGAAAGATTGCAGATTCTGTATGATTATTATCATTTGGGACGTGAAGGAGATTTCAAGTTTAACCTGAAAGAATATAAGAAAACAGGACAGGATTTCAAAAACGACCTATGCAACGGTGTAGTGAAATATTATCCGGATTACTTCGAGGACGAAGGAAAGTATTGCAGAGTGATGTATGTAAAGACCTTTGCTAACAGTATGCCGGACGATTTTTATGTTGAATTAGCAAATCTTCCAGTTCGCAGCATGATTACAACCAGTGCTTTGCCGGTCCCAAAAGAAGTGACCATGAGAAGAATGAATAAAGCATATCTGGGAGTTGAGTCTGATATCATCAAACAGCAGAGAGTACGAAATCGCAACAATGATTTTTCGTCTGACATTTCTTATGCGAAACGAACCGAGAAAAAAGAAATTGAAAATATGATGGATGATGTACGTGAAAACGATCAGAATGTGTTTTTGGTGTCAGTCACTATGCTGCTAATGGCAGATAGCAGAGAAGAATTAAACAGCATCACGGAAACAGTAAAATCCATTGCAAAGGGACATGGGTGTGTGATGGATATTCTCTATTTCAGACAGAGAGAAGGGTTAAATACAACGCTTCCGATTGGAGTCAGACAAGTAGATACCATGCGCACTTTGTTTACGAATGCTATGATTGCGCTATTTCCATTTAACGTGCAGGAATTAAATGCAAAATCCGGACTGTGCTATGGCATAAATCAGATTTCAAAAAATCTCAACGTGTTAGACCGAAAGAAACTGCAGAATGGTAACGGATTTGTATTTGGCACATCTGGTTCCGGAAAGTCTGTCATGAGCAAGTGGGAGATTCTCATGGTGCTTTTGAAGACATTGGACTATGTTATGGTGGTGGAACCAACGGATGAGTATCTGAACATTGCAAAGGAGTTAAAAGGCACCGTTATTAAAATGTCACCCTTTACGAATCATTATGTGAATCCGCTGGATATTGACGTGTACAGTTTGGACGTGAATGATTCCAATGGCTTAATCCGCAGAAAAGCGCAATTTATGTTTGCTCTGTGTGAACAATGTTATGATGAAAAATTAAATCGTCGCCAGGAATCCATTATCGACAGATGTATTCGTGAGTTATACTTTGGGATTGCAAGAAGTGAGGAAAAACACGTTCCGATTATGTCAGATTTTTATGAACTGCTCAAAAAATGTCCGGAGCAGGAAGCAAAAGATTTAGTGTTAGCATTAGACATCTTTGTAAATGGCAGCCTTAATATTTTTAATCATCATACCAATGTGGATACAGATAATAGGCTGACTGTGTTTGCCATTCGTGAACTTGGCGAAAAATTGGCTCCTGCATGTATGTTGGTTATGATGGAAACCATTCAGCAGAAGATTATTGAGAACGGTGAGAACGGTTTTGCGACTTGGCTTTATATTGATGAATTTCACATGCTTCTGAATTCAGAATATACGGCAAGGTATTTACAGCAATTGTGGAAGAAAGTAAGAAAGCAAGGTGGTCTTTGCACCGGTATCACACAGAACATCATGGACCTTTTACAAAGCGTGACGGCAACCACAATGCTTTCCAATTCCGAGTTTGTTGCGATGCTCAAACAGTCTAAACCAGATGCGGCAAAGATTGAAGATGCTCTTGGCATTACAGAAGCGCAGCTTCGTTATGTGACCAATTCTCCGGTGGGAACAGGACTTATCAAGTGCGGTTCGGTGGTAGTTCCTTTTGATAATCAGATTAAAAAGGATACGGACATTTATAAACTTGTAAACACCAATATCTATGAGAAGTTTGAAGAAAAACGAGGTGGCGGTGAAGATGAAAATCAAGAAAGCTGAAGAAAAGCAGATTGCCTTACACAAAAAGAAGGGATTAGAAATTCACACGATTAAGAATGAAAACTTCACAATTAAGAATGTAGCTAGTATCAGTGGAAAAGCAGCGACAGACCAGATGGAAGGTGGCGAAGAATTAAGAAATGCAGCAATGATGGAATATATGATGGCGAAACCAGTGGTGCATGCAACAAGTGTAGGTGCATCTGGAGTGAAAAAGAAATTTCAGAAAGATAAGGAAAAGCGAGAGGAACAGAGCAAAGGTAAGGAGAAAAAGACAAAGAGTGATGAAAACAGCACTTCTAGGCGCGATACCCACGAAAAGACAAAGTCATCCGAGAAATCATCAGCCAAGAAAGATGACAAGAAATCTTCAAAACAATCATCCGGTGATGGAAAAACGGCCAAGGGTAAAAAGAGGAGATTTAGGTTATTGCAAAAGGCGAAACTGATTTTGTTACAGAACAATCTGACGAATAAGTTTCACAGGGAGAGCGGAGACAATCAAGAAATGCCACAACTTGTAGGTAATGTAGCACCTTGGTTGGGACTACTTGGAATTGGTCTTTTGCTATTATCCGCAGTTGTGGTGCCAGTCATGGCAGTGATTGCAATTATCTACAATTCTCCATTTGCAATTTTTATGCCACCGCTTGAACCGGGGGATACAGTTATGAGTGTCACAAGCGCATATGTTTCCGAGTTTCATGCAGAAGTTGAAAACTTAGTAACTACTCATTCGGGCTATGATGTGGGTGAGATCGTATATGTGGACTATGAAGGCACAGGACCGGGAATCAGCAATTATTACGACATCATAGGTGTTTATATGGTGAAGCATGGTGTGGGAGATACGGCTACCATTATCAATGACGTTTCGAGAAATCGGATTAAAGCAGTCTTTGATGATATGTATACGTACACTGTTACAAGCGGTACTGAAAGTTATACGGATGAGGAGGGCAATGTAGAAGAGAAATCTGTGATGTATGTAAATGTCGTATTGAAAAATTTTAACCAGATGAAAGAGGAATATAACTTCAATGAGGACCAAGTAGAACTATTGGAACTTGTTATGGGTAGCGGGGATTTCACTTTGTCCGGTTATGTGGGTGGTGGAGCTTCCCTTGCCACGAAACTTACCAATTCTGAAATCAACGATATTGTGAAAAACATTACAGATGTCAATCAGCAGTTTGTCTGCAGATATGCGCTGAATCGTGTGGGATATCCATATAGTCAAGCATATCGAGATTCCGGCAATTATTATGATTGTAGTTCCTTAGCATTTTATTCATGGAAAGCTGCAGGCATCGATATCAGCTATGGTGGTGCAACCACTGCGGCGGCAGAGGCGCAAGGATTAGAAAGCGCAGGATATACAGTTAGCTTTGAGGAAATGCAACCGGGCGACCTTATTTTTTACAGTTACTTACGAAACGGAAGATATAAAAATATCAGCCATGTAGCAATTTATATTGGAAACGGTAAAGTAGTAGAAGCAAAGAGTGAACAGTTTGGTGTAGTCTATGGAGATATACCATCTCCGGCAAGCATTGTTCTCATAGGAAGACCACAGTAGAGGAGGTGACGATATACATGATTGTATATAAGAAAACAGCATATGGAATTTATTAAGCCAATATCAAGTCGTAAGACGAGATGTTGGCTTTTCTAATTCAGAAATGCTGGCAGGAAAAACGACAACTGAATATGGAACAAAAAAACAAATTATTAAGAAAGAAAAGAGGATTTAGATTATGAAAAAATTAAATGTAGTATTAGCGGCAGTTTTATCAGTAGCATTATTATTCGGAGCAAATATCTCCGCAAGTGCAGCAAGTGCAGAAGTACAGTTTCAGGTCAAAGCAACAGACCCTAATGTTGCAGTCAATGTACCGACAACGTTACCGATTACCTTCAATGAAGACGGAACCAATACGTATCCTACCAACTGGACAATTGAAAACAAAAGTGCCATCGCAAGAATTTATCTTTACTCAGTAGCACTTACAGCAGACAATGACTGGACACTTATGACAGGCGGTATGGATCCGAAGTTCACTGACGCTGATTCTAAAAAGATCAAGTTCTATGTAGGACCTGAAAACAACTTGGAGTATATGAGTGGTAGAGATAACGGAACGACTGGCTATGTCGAGTTTGAACCGGAAGAATTCACTATTGTAAGTGGCGGTTCTAAGGACTTGTCTTTCAAGGTGGAACGTGGTGCCTATACTCAGAATGCTAACTTCCAGAAAGCATTTGATATGGTATTAACATTCAAGTTTTTATAAGCGAGGGATAACAGATGTCTGAAATGAGAAAAGAAGAACAAAACGAGAAACAAAGAAACCCGATTGCCAAGATTATCTTGGCAATCCTGGTTATCATCATTCTGCTTTTGCTCCATAGATGTTCCGTGAACTACTATGAGAAGAAAGTAATTGAGGAAGCGAATGAAATTATCACAGAATTCGAGGAAAATGTCGATGCAATTACAGAGATTGAGGATGCTATGAGACAAGAAGCCATTGATACAGCAGTAGAAGAAGGTATGATGCATGTCAATTATTCTGCAAAGGCTGTATTTAACGGTAAGGTGAGTGAAACATTTAATCTCAAGAACATCGAGAATAATCATGATTCCATCACGTTTGAAATCTTTGATGAGGATGGAGACAGCTTGTATAAGTCCAAGATGATTAAACCGGGGTATGAGATGAATGCAATCGAGCTTAAAAGAGCATTGCCGGAAGGCAGACATGAGTGTACCATCCGCATTCAGTATGCAACGTCAGGCTCTGTTGCAAGCGAGTTTCCGATTATTCTGGAAGTAAAATAAGGGGACGGGTGCCTTGTGCATCCGTCTCAGTGAAGGAGGGAAGTCTATGCAAGACATGATTATGGTAACTGAAAATTGGAAAGGTACAGAAACCAATATGCTTCTTAATTTTACGGATTATATGAAAGACATTGTTTTTCATACGAATAAAGAGAAGATGGAAATTGCATTGGAAGTTCTAGAATTGGAGCATACAAGGGATTTGAAAACAGATTGGGTGGAAACATACCTTGCAGCAAACAAATCCTATTCGGCCAGATACTGTGCAGACTACAATCAGCTCATTTCATTTCTGAAGGGCAAGTTAAATGATAACTTTGCAAATATGAGGTTCGATTGTGAGAGATGTAGTAAAGATTGTTTAGAAAAACTGCAGGAACTTGGAATCCGTATTTATGGCAAAGTAGTACAAGAGGCGGAAATGGCAAAAGAAGTACGGGATTATGAAGTAGAGGTAAAAGAAGTCTTGTCAAGAATTGAAACTATTCATGCTGAATCTCTGGAAGATGCAATTGACAAGGTGATGGATAAGTACCATGCACAAGAAATCATTCTTAATGCAGAAGATTTTGTGGGAGTTGATTTTCTCCCAAGTGAAGAAGAAAAGAATAAAACTATGAAGCATCTGCGTAGCAGATAGAAAGTGAGGATAATATGAAATATTCGATTAACGTAAATGAAGTATTAGGAAATGAAGGGAACATCAGAGGATTCGCAACGGTTGTATTTGGGGATTCTTTTAAGATTACCAATATTGCAATTATGGAAAATACACAGAAAGGGGAACTTTTCGTATCCATGCCAAGATACAAATCAAAAGGTGTCGCTCAGGACAACAATCCGGTATATCGTGATATCTGTCATCCGATTACCAAGGAGTTCCGAGAAGAGTTATATACCAATATTTTAGAGGAGTATCAAAACATTAAAGAAAAGAAAAAGGAACAAGTGATAGGAGAGCAGGAAGCACCGGAGATGCCGGAGTTCTCGATTCGTGTCACACCGGTAGTGGGAGAAGGCCAAGGGCTTCGCGGTCTTGCAAGCATCTATTTTGAAGATAGCTTTATTGTAAACAATGTTACCATTTTGCAGGGCAAAGAGAATCTGTTTGTTGCAATGCCATCCTACAAAACCAAAAAAGTGGATGATAATGAAAAACCGATATATCAGGATGTTTGCTATCCGATTACCAAGGAGTTTCGTGAAAAGCTTTACGGAGAATTAATTTCGGAATGTGAGAAAAAACTTGCTGAGAAGAAAGAAATAAATCCGAAAACCGGAAAACCTTATAACCGCAGAGAAAAAACCCAGAAGGAAGAGCAGGAAAAAGCAGAACAGGAAAAGCCTGAGAAGAAACCAAAACAGGATAAGAAAGCCAGATAGTAGGAAGGCCGGGGTGTTCGCCCCGGCTCGTACTCTTTATGTTAGAGGACCGTTCTGTCGCTCGTGGTTAGCGATGGCTTGACGGATGATATACAATACTTCGCCGTTAATAGAGCGACCATCAAATTCAGCCATGCTTTTTAGTTTACCGTGGGTCTCAGAATCTATGCGTAAGCCTAAATGTTTATCTTTATCCATTTATAACTCCTTTCCACTCATTTCAAGTACAAAATAAGTTCTATAATTAAGTACATTTTAAGTACGAAAGGTGTTATAATGTTAAAAATGAACTTAAAATAAGTACACAATATTTTGTGCAGTAATAATTAGATTATTCTGTGGAGAATGTGGTTGAATAGGATTCATTTGTGTTTGCAAACATGGTGTATTAGGAATATGAGAAGAAATCTATATGGAAAGTCAGACAAGGATTAAGTATTATAAGATAAGAGCGA
>JAZNHX010000033.1:0-5725 GCA_045577115.1 Faecalimonas sp.
CGGTCTTAGGAAGACAACAGCAAGCAGCAACTCCTTGGCTCACAGAACGACATGGCTACGATCCGACTTCCTTTTCTGTGACGGATACCTCTGTAGCATCCGATTTCCTGTAATCTCTTGATGTTGAGGGCGATTTCTCTACGAAGATCACCTTCTACCTGATAGTTGTCATCAATAACAGCACTGATTGCTTTTACTTCATCATCTGTTAAGTCTCTACAACGAGTGTCTGGATTCACTCCAGCTTCTGCTAAAATTTTTGTTGCGCTTACTCTACCGATACCGTAGATGTAAGTTAAACCGATTTCTACACGTTTGTCTCTTGGTAAGTCTACACCTGAAATACGAGCCATGTGTTTTTCCTCCATTTTCTGTTCTTAGTAAATAAACATATGTAGCCCGATGCACCACCATCGTCTGAAATGTTGTACATACATTTATTCCTATTTGGTTAATATTGTCTCAAATTGGGGTATGAAATAAATACCCAGCTGCTAGATACTGCAGCCTTTCTCGGAAATGACACCGAGTATTATAAGCAATATACATCGAGGATATTTTCTCTGTATATTAATAGTACGTTTTATTCGTACTACAGCCGCCTAAATAATGTCGTGCTCTCGCACCGCAAGGTCATTACCCTTGTCTTTGTTTGTGTTTCGGATTCTCACAGATTACTCTGATGCTTCCTTTTCTTTTAATGATTTTGCATTTTTCGCAAATTGGTTTTACTGATGATCTAACCTTCACGTCAAATCCTCCTTTCATCCATTGCTTGAACTACTGTTTACCGCACATTTTCCTTTAAAATCGCAACTCTGAATATTTTTACACACAAAAATACACGGAAACGTGCTTATACATTATACATCCGCACGTTTCCTATGTCAACACAATTTTTAACTTTTTTTACTTATCTCTCCAAGTAATTCGTCCTTTTGAAAGGTCGTATGGAGAAAGCTCTAATGTTACTTTATCTCCCGGTAAAATCTTGATAAAGTTTGTACGCAATTTTCCACTGATATGAGCCAATACCTGATGGCCATTTTCCAATTCGACTTTGAACATTGCGTTTGGTAATTTCTCAACTACCGTTCCTTCGATTTCAATTACGTCAGCTTTTGACATGTTTTATATCCTCCTCATTTCCTTATCAAATAACTTCAATATTCGCTTGATACTCACATCATCTATACCGCTCACATCATGCTGTTCACAAATCAGCTGCAAGTGCCTTAGTTTCTTTCGCTTGGGATTCTCTATTTTGCGGATGGTGCCATCTACCAAATATACATATGTGTCATCCACTTCATATATTATATAGGTTTTCCCTTTATCGTGTCCGGCTTTTGATTTTGCAAGCATTCCTTTTTGTATTCTGTCATCACTCATATTGTATCCTCTTTACTTTGATAAGGTCAAAAGTACCGGTCCATTTTCCGTTATCAGTACCGTGTTCTCATAATGTGCCGATAACGAACCATCTCTTGTTACCACTGTCCAATCATCGTCGAGCCAGTCAACCTGCCATGTACCCATGTTAATCATCGGTTCAATCGCAAGGGTCATACCCCTTCTCAGTCTGACACCTCGTCGACTCATCTCATAATTCGGGATTTCCGGTGCTTCGTGAAGATGCGAACCAATTCCATGTCCGCATAAGTCACGCACTACCCCATACCCGTGTTTTTCTGCATATCTGCCAATTGCATTGGAGATTTCGTATAGATAATTGCCCTCTTTGGCGTATTTCATTCCTTCAAAGAAACTTTCCTCAGTCACACGAATGAGTTTCTCTGCCTCCGGACTGATTTCTCCTACGGCATGTGTTCTTGCTGCGTCGGAGTGATATCCTTTGTAAATCACACCCGCATCCAGACTGACAATATCGCCTTCCCGAATCACGCGCTTGTCTGTCGGTATTCCATGAACAACTTCATCGTTAACAGATACGCAGATGGAAGCCGGATATTCGTTGTAGTTAAGGAAGGAAGGAGTACATCCGTAACTTCGGATGACTTCCTCTCCCAATCGGTCGATATCCTTTGTTGTCATTCCCGGACGAAGTGCCTTTTTCATCTCTTCGTGTACAATGGTAAGAATACGTCCTGCCTCTGTCATAAGTTCGATTTCTCTTGCCGATTTAATACTGATAGGCATCTTTTTACTCTCCTAATATCTTGACAATTGCATCAAATACTTTTTCAATATCAATTGTTCCGTCAACTTCTACTAACTTATCCTGTTCTGTGTAGTAGTCAATGAGCGGCTGTGTCTGCTCGTGATATACATTCAGACGTTTCTGAACCGTCTCCGGCTTGTCATCATCTCTAAGGATGAGTTCTCCTTCACATGTATCACAAACATTTTCTTTTTTAGTTGGTGCATACACAATATGATATGTAGCTCCGCAATTCACGCATGCTCTGCGTCCTGACATTCTCTGAACAATATTTTCATCCGGCACTTCCACGTTGATTGCATAATCAATTGACTGTCCCATCTCAGTCAAGGCCTTATCAAGTGCCTCCGCCTGCGGAATAGTTCTCGGGAATCCGTCTAAGACATATCCGTTCGCACAATCTTCTTGATTCACACGGTCAACAACAAGGTCAACTACGAGTTCATCCGGAACCAAAAGCCCTTGATCCATATAGGTTTTTGCTTTCTTTCCAAGTTCCGTTCCATTTTTAATATTTGCTCTGAAAATATCTCCTGTAGAAATGTGTGGTATTGAATATTTTGATGTAATCTTTTTTGCCTGTGTGCCTTTTCCTGCACCCGGCGCGCCTAACATAATAATTCTCATATACATTTCCTCCATATAGCACTTTAACCCGTCAATTTCTTACTATTCCAAGTGTGAAATTACGGGCTAAATTGCTTCTTATTTATTTACCACTATTTAAAAATCCTGAGTAATTACGTACCAGCATCTTAGATTCAATCTGTGAAATTGTCTCTAATACAACACCAACGATGATGATAAGAGATGTTCCACCGAATGAAACAGTTGCTCCGAACCATCCATTAAAGAAGAATGGAATAGTCTGTACAATGATAAGTGCTACTGCACCTACAAGTACGATGTAATTTAAGATTCTTGCTAAATAGTCTACGGTTGGTCTGCCCGGACGAATACCTGGAACAAATCCACCGCTCTTCTTTAAGTTGTTTGCGATTTCCATCGGATTAAATGTAATTGATGTATAGAAATATGCAAACGCAATTGTAAGCACCATGTAAATAATGAATCCCCATGTTTTATAGAATTCATCTGGGTTGAACCAATTGTTTGAATTTAATCCGTATAAAATCTGATATCCGAATCCTTCTCCTTCAGACTTTCCAAAGAATGCTGCAATGAGGATTGGGAACTGCATCAATGAAGATGCAAAGATTACCGGAATAACACCAGCTGTGTTTACTTTCATCGGAATGTGTGATGATTGTCCGCCAACAGTCTTTCTTCCTTGAATCTTTTGTGAATATTGAACAGCGATTTTTCTCTCTCCACCCTGTAACAAAACTACGAAAACAGTTACAAACAGGATAATTGCAATGATAATCACTGCCGCCAAAATTGCCATCCAAATTTTCTTTCCTTCCATGAATTGTCCATATAATCTGACAAAATCACTCGGAATGCTTGAAAGAATGTTTATCAAAAGGATAATGGAAATACCGTTTCCAATTCCGTTTTCTGTAATTCTTTCACCTGCCCACATAAGGAATGCAGAACCTGCTGTCATTATAAGAACAACAACTACAACGTTTGTAAAGTTGTACTCTGTAAGGAGTCCCTGGCGGCCAAATGCTACAGACATTGCTGTAGATTGGATTAAAGCAAGGGCAACTGTTACATAACGAGAGATTTTATTAATCTTCTTTCTGCCGTCTTCACCATCTTTTTGCATCTCTTCCAACTTCGGAATTGCAATTGTAAGAAGTTGCATGATGATGGAAGATGTAATGTATGGGCTAATGCTCAATGCAAAGATTGACATTGACTCGAAAGAGCCACCGGTGAGTGCGTTAAAAAAGTTAAACGCATCACCTGTCTGACTTGCAAAAAACTGCTTTACATATTCTGGATTCACACCTGGCGTAGGCAACTGTGATCCAAATCTTACTACGATTAACATTAAAAATGTGTAGAAAAGTTTCTTACGAATCTCTTCAATTTTTAATGCGTTTCTAAATGTCTTAAACATTAGATCACCTCAGCTTTTCCACCATTTGCTTCGATTTTAGCTACTGCACTTGCACTGAATGCATTTGCCTTTACTGTAAGTTTCTTTGTTAATTCACCATTTCCGAGAATCTTAACACCATCTCTTGGGTTTTTAACAACACCAGCTTCGACAAGAGTTTCAACTGAAACAACTGCATCGTTTTCAAATACTTCTAAAGCACTTAAGTTGATAGCAACGATTTCTTTTGTGTTTCTGTTAGTGAAACCTCTTTTTGGTATTCTTCTATATAATGGCATCTGTCCACCTTCGAAACCTGGTCTTGGTGCTCCTGAACGAGCTTTCTGACCTTTGTGTCCCTTACCGGCAGTCTTACCATTTCCAGAACCGTGTCCACGGCCTCTTCTGAAATTATCACTGTGTTTTGAACCTTCTGCAGGTCTTAAGTTTGATAAGTTCATTCTTGCCACCTCCTATTATGCTTCTTCTACTTTTACTAAGTGTCTAACTTGCTCTACCATACCTCTTGTTGCAGCATTGTCAGGTAAAACAACTGTTTTGTTTAACTTTTTAAGTCCTAATGCTTCAACTGTCTTTTTGTGCTTTGGTACAGCACCGATTGTTGATTTAACTAATGTTACTTTTAATTCTGCCATTTTCAATTCCTCCTTAGCCTAAGATCTCTTCTACAGATTTACCGCGAAGCTTAGCTACTTCTTCTGGAGTCTTGATTTGACTGAGTCCATTGATTGTAGCAAGTACTACGTTTTGTTTGTTGTTTGAACCCAATGATTTTGTACGGATATTCTTGATACCAGCTAACTCGATTACCGCACGTGCAGGACCACCCGCGATAACTCCGGTACCTTCCGGTGCTTTCTTAAGTAATACAGAAGCACTTCCGAATTTTCCAACTAAATCATGTGTTACACTTTCATTTTCATCTAATGAAACTGTGATAAGCTTTTTCATAGCATCTTCTTTTCCTTTGCGGATTGCTTCAGGAATTTCAGCTGCTTTTCCTAAACCTGCACCAACATGGCCATTTCCATCACCTACAACTACTAAAGCTGTGAATCTGAAGTTACGACCACCTTTAACAACTTTGGTTACACGTTTGATGGATACTACTTTTTCTGTCAATTCTAATTGACTAGCATCAATACGAACTTGTCTCATGTGTGTGTTCCTCCTAATTAAAATTCTAATCCAGCTTCTCTAGCTGCGTCTGCCAATGCTTTGATTTTCCCTTGGTAAATGAATCCGCCACGGTCAAATACAACTGTGTTGATTCCTTTTTCGATTGCTCTCTTAGCAATTACTGTTCCCAAATATGCTGCTGCATCAACGTTGTTAGTTTTTTCCAATTCAGCGCTTACTGCTTTTTCTACAGTAGAAGCTGCAACCAGTGTATTTCCAACTGTATCGTCAATAATTTGAGCATACATATGATTATTGCTTCTAAACACAGCCAAACGTGGTCTTTCAGCTGTTCCGCTGAAACGGTTACGAATTTTTTTGTGTTTGTTTAC
>JAZNHX010000034.1:0-10733 GCA_045577115.1 Faecalimonas sp.
GTCTGAAATATGTGTGAGATAACCTCGTGAGATTCTGTGAAAAGCCTTGCAACTGCAGGACAGAAAATGTGGGTGGCTGGTACAATTGTTTGACCAACGGGAGTTTTGTAACAGCCACCCTTATATTATCTCTGGACGCAGTTGTAAGGTTTTTTCAGAATCTCTCGCACAGTTGTCGAGCATATATTTCAGACGCAGAGCGCATGGTTTCTCAAACATACTTTTTTGCAAGTGACTTTTATGTGAATTGGGATTCAAGAAACACTAGGTTCCCTTACACTGCTCTGGTAAGAGAAAAGAATGTGCCGAATCCTTTATAAGTGGTTGAAATTGTCATTGAAAACATCTGTTTTCCGCACACACCCCAACATTTGTTGTAGAGCCCATATAAACAGATGCAGATATGAGATGCTGAGAGCTGGGTGAGGTGCCCAACTCTATCTTTTTGAGAAAAATATATAAAAAAACATTGACACCTTGACAAATGTATGGTACATTCTAAGTTGCACTATTATGGAGTATTGTGCTAATTTATGCACATTTTCCTTAAAATACAATGTACGAGGAGTGAAACGTCAATGGAGAAAAACAGAATTCATCCTATCAAAAGCGGAAAAAGTTCGCGTATGAGTTATTCTAGACAAAAAGAAGTCTTGCAGATGCCGAACTTAATCGAAGTGCAGAAAGATTCCTACAAATGGTTTCTTGATGAGGGATTAAGAGAAGTGTTTGCAGACATTTCGCCAATCGCTGACTACAGCGGTCATTTAAGTTTGGAATTTGTAGATTTTACATTATGCGAAGATGATGTAAAGTACACAATCGAAGAATGTAAGGAACGTGATGCAACTTATGCAGCACCTTTAAAAGTGAAAGTTAGACTTTATAATAAGGAAACAGATGAGATAAACGAGCATGAGATTTTCATGGGAGACTTGCCTCTTATGACTGCAACCGGAACATTTGTAATTAACGGTGCAGAACGTGTTATCGTAAGTCAATTAGTTCGTTCTCCGGGTATTTACTATGCAATCGGACACGATAAAGTAGGTAAAGAATTGTATTCTTCTACTGTTATTCCGAACCGTGGTGCATGGTTGGAGTACGAGACCGATTCCAATGACGTATTCTGGGTTCGTGTAGATAGAACAAGAAAGGTACCGATTACTGTGCTTATTCGTGCGCTTGGTGTTGGTACTAATACAGAGATTCTTGAGATGTTCGGTGAAGAACCAAAGATTTTAGCAAGTTTTGGTAAGGACGTTGCACAGAACTATCAGGAAGGTCTTCTTGAATTATATAAAAAGATTCGTCCGGGTGAGCCTCTTGCAGTAGATAGTGCAGAGAGTCTTATCACAGCAATGTTCTTTGATGCAAGAAGATACGACCTTGCAAAAGTTGGACGTTACAAATTCAATAAAAAATTAGCTTTCAGATATCGTATTGCAGGACAAGTATTGGCTGAGGATGTTGTAAGTGTAGTTACAGGCGAAGTGATTGCACAAGCAGGCGACACCATTACAAAAGAGATGGCTGATGCAATTCAAAACGCAGCAGTTTCTAGCGTTTGGATTAAGGGAGAGGAACGTAATATCAAGGTTCTCTCTAACATGATGGTTGACCTTCGCGCAATCGTTGATGTAGATCCAAAAGAAGTTGGAGTGACAGAAGCGGTATTCTATCCGGTTCTCGCTCAGATTTTGGAAAATACTGCGGGCGACATTGACGAATTAAAAGAAGAAATCCGTAAAAATATAAATGAATTGATTCCAAAGCATATTACGAAGGAAGATATTTTAGCATCTATTAACTACAATATGCTCTTGGAATATGGTATGGGAACAGATGATGATATCGACCACTTAGGAAACAGACGTATTCGTGCAGTTGGTGAACTCTTACAGAACCAGTATAGAATTGGTTTGGCAAGATTAGAGAGAGTTGTTCGTGAAAGAATGACAACTCAGGACTTAGAGGGTATTTCTCCACAGTCGCTCATCAACATCAAGCCTGTAACTGCAGCTGTAAAAGAATTCTTCGGTTCTTCACAGCTTTCACAGTTCATGGATCAGAACAACCCACTTGGTGAGCTGACTCACAAGAGACGTCTTTCGGCACTTGGTCCTGGCGGTCTTTCAAGGGACAGAGCCGGATTTGAGGTTCGTGACGTTCACTATTCTCACTATGGTAGAATGTGTCCGATCGAGACACCTGAAGGTCCAAACATCGGTCTTATTAACTCACTTGCAACTTATGCAAGAATCAATGAGTATGGTTTTGTAGAAGCACCGTACCGCAAGATTGATAAGACAGATCCGAAGAACCCTGTTGTAACAGAAGAAGTTGTATATATGACAGCGGATGAAGAAGATAACTATCACGTAGCGCAGGCGAGTGAACCGCTTGATGAAGAAGGACACTTCATTCACAAGAACGTTTCAGGTCGTTACCGTGAAGAGACTCAGGAATATGAGAGAACTGCATTTGACTACATGGACGTATCACCAAAGATGGTATTCTCTGTAGCGACTGCTCTTATTCCATTCCTTGAGAACGATGACCCTACCCGTGCGCTGATGGGTTCTAACATGCAACGTCAGGCAGTTCCACTTATGATTACAGAGGCTCCGGTTATCGGAACAGGTATCGAGAATACAGCAGCTGTAGATTCAGGTGTATGTCTTGTTGCAGAAGAAGCAGGAACAGTAGAACGTGCTACTGCAACTGAAATCATTGTAAAACATGATGATGGAACAAAGAAAAACTACAAGTTGACAAAATTCCTTCGCAGTAACCAGAGTAACTGCTACAATCAGAAACCAATTGTCTTCAAGGGAGATAGAGTTGAGAAGGGTCAGGTAATTGCTGACGGTCCATCTACTCACAATGGAGAGATGGCTCTTGGTAAGAACCCGCTCATCGGTTTTATGACTTGGGAAGGTTACAACTATGAGGATGCTGTTCTTCTTAGTGAAAGATTAGTACAGGATGATGTTTACACATCTATCCATATTGAAGAATATGAAGTGGAGGCCCGCGATACGAAGCTTGGACCAGAAGAAATCACACGCGACATTCCTGGTGTTGGCGATGATGCTCTGAAGGATCTTGATGACAGAGGTATCATTCGTATCGGTGCAGAAGTTCGTGCAGGAGATATCCTTGTTGGTAAAGTAACTCCAAAGGGAGAGACTGAATTGACAGCAGAAGAGAGACTTCTTCGAGCAATCTTCGGTGAAAAGGCTAGAGAGGTAAGAGATACTTCTCTCAAGGTGCCTCACGGTGAATACGGTATCGTTGTAGATGCAAAAGTGTTTACAAGAGAAAACGGTGATGAATTATCTCCGGGTGTAAATGAGACAGTTCGTATCTACATTGCACAGAAGAGAAAGATTTCCGTAGGTGACAAGATGGCCGGTCGTCACGGTAACAAGGGTGTTGTTTCCCGTGTATTACCTGTTGAAGATATGCCATTCCTTCCAAACGGACGTCCGCTTGATATTGTGCTTAACCCGCTCGGTGTGCCATCTCGTATGAACATCGGACAGGTACTTGAGATTCACTTGAGTCTCGCTGCAAAAGCACTTGGATTCAATATCGCAACACCGGTATTTGACGGTGCAAACGAAGAAGATATCATGGATACTCTTGATTTGGCAAATGATTATGTCAATCTTGAGTGGGAAGAATTTGAGAAGAAGCACGGCGCATCTCTTCTTCCTGAAGTATTAGAATATTTATCAGAAAACAGAGACCATAGAGAACTTTGGAAAGGTGTTCCACTTTCACGTGACGGTAAAGTACGTCTTCGTGATGGTAGAACAGGAGAGTATTTCGACAGTCCGGTAACTATCGGACACATGCATTACCTCAAACTCCATCACTTGGTAGACGACAAGATTCATGCACGTTCTACCGGTCCTTACTCACTTGTAACACAACAGCCATTAGGTGGTAAGGCACAGTTCGGTGGACAGAGATTCGGTGAAATGGAGGTTTGGGCACTGGAGGCTTACGGTGCATCATACACCTTACAGGAAATTCTGACTGTAAAATCTGATGATGTTGTTGGTCGTGTGAAGACATACGAGGCAATCATCAAAGGAGAAAACATTCCGGAGCCTGGAATTCCTGAATCATTCAAAGTACTTCTCAAGGAATTACAATCACTCGGTCTTGATGTCAAAGTGCTCAAGGATAACGGCGAGGAAGTCGAGATTACAGAGACAGTTGACTACGGCGAGACTGATTTGCATTCTATTATTGAAGGAGACAGAAGATACGAACCGGATGAATCTTTCGGAGAACATGGTTTTAGCCAACAAGAATTTGAAGGCGGAGAACTTGTGAACGTAGAGGAAGATGTGTATGAGGACACATTTGATGCGTTGGATTCACTGGAAGTTGATTATAGCGAGATGCTAGAAGAAGAATAGGAGGATTGCCATAAATGCCAGTAAATAATAATGAACCAGCATACGAGCCGATTACATTTGATGCAATCAAAATCGGCTTGGCGTCACCTGAAAAGATCTTAGAATGGTCAAGAGGCGAAGTAACAAAACCAGAGACAATCAATTACAGAACTTTAAAGCCGGAAAGAGACGGTCTCTTCTGTGAGAAAATTTTCGGACCAAGCAAGGACTGGGAATGTCATTGTGGTAAATACAAAAAAATCCGTTACAAAGGTGTTGTTTGTGACAGGTGTGGTGTTGAGGTAACGAAGGCAAGTGTAAGACGTGAGCGCATGGGACATATTGCCCTTGCGGCTCCTGTTTCACACATCTGGTACTTCAAGGGAATTCCTAGTCGTATGGGACTTGTACTTGATTTATCACCGAGAACCTTGGAAAAAGTATTGTACTTTGCAGCTTATATCGTATTAGATAAAGGTGAAACAACTTTACAGTACAAACAGGTACTGTCAGAACAAGAGTATCAGGAAGCTAGAGAAGCTTGGGGTGATACATTCCGCGTAGGTATGGGTGCTGAGGCAATCCAAGAACTTCTCCGTGCAATCGATCTTGATGCAGAATATGAAGAATTACAGGCAGGCCTTAAGGGCGCTACAGGACAGAAGCGTGCAAGAATCGTAAAACGTCTGGAAGTAGTAGAAGCCTTCCGTGGTTCAGGAAATAAACCGGAATGGATGATTATGGATGTTATCCCTGTAATCCCACCGGATTTACGTCCAATGGTACAACTCGATGGTGGACGTTTTGCAACATCTGACCTCAATGATTTGTACAGAAGAATTATCAACAGAAACAACCGTCTGAGAAGACTGTTAGAATTAGGAGCTCCGGACATTATCGTAAGAAATGAAAAGAGAATGCTTCAGGAAGCTGTTGACGCCCTCATCGACAATGGTCGTCGTGGACGTCCGGTAACAGGACCTGGTAACAGAGCACTCAAGTCACTTTCAGATATGTTGAAGGGTAAATCAGGACGTTTCCGTCAGAACTTACTTGGTAAACGTGTTGACTACTCAGGTCGTTCCGTTATCGTTGTAGGACCGGAACTGAAGATTTATCAGTGTGGTCTTCCAAAAGAAATGGCTATTGAGTTATTCAAGCCATTCGTTATGAAAGAGTTAGTAGCAAACGGTACTGCTCACAATATTAAAAATGCGAAGAAGATGGTAGAAAGACTTCAACCGGAAGTATGGGATGTACTGGAAGAAGTAATCAAAGAACATCCAGTTATGTTAAACCGTGCCCCTACCCTTCACAGACTTGGTATTCAGGCGTTTGAACCGATTCTTGTAGAAGGTAAGGCAATCAAGCTTCACCCACTGGTATGTACAGCTTACAACGCTGACTTCGATGGTGACCAGATGGCTGTGCATTTGCCACTTTCTGTAGAAGCTCAGGCTGAATGTCGTTTCTTGCTTCTCTCACCAAACAACTTACTGAAACCATCTGATGGTGGTCCGGTAGCCGTTCCTTCACAGGATATGGTTCTTGGTATCTACTATCTGACACAGGAGAGACCGGGAGTTAAGGGAGAAGGTAAGTTCTTCAAGAACTTAAATGAAGCAATCTTGGCTTATGAAAATGATGTAATCACACTTCACTCACGCATCAAAGTTCGTGTAACAAAGACAATTGACGGCCAAGTGAAGAGCGGTACTGTAGAATCTACATTGGGACGTTTCTTGTTCAACGAAATCATTCCACAGGATTTGGGATTCGTAGACAGAAGCATTCCGGGAAATGAACTTCTTCTTGAGGTAGATTTCCTTGTAGGTAAGAAGCAGAACAAACAAATCCTTGAAAAAGTAATCAATACACACGGTGCTACTGTAACAGCTGAAGTATTGGATAAGATCAAAGCTACAGGATACAAGTATTCTACAAGAGCTGCGATGACCGTATCTATCTCAGAGATGACAGTGCCACCACAGAAACCACAGATGATCCAGGAAGCACAGGATACTGTGGATAAGATTACAAAGAACTTCAAACGTGGTCTTATCACGGAGGAAGAACGTTACAAAGAAGTAGTTGAGACATGGAAGAATACGGATGATGCACTTACAAAAGCCCTCTTAGACGGACTTGATAAGTACAACAACATCTTCATGATGGCTGACTCCGGTGCCCGTGGTTCTGACAAGCAGATCAAACAGCTTGCAGGTATGCGTGGACTTATGGCTGATACAACAGGTCGTACCATCGAACTTCCAATCAAGTCAAACTTCCGTGAAGGTCTCGATGTATTGGAATACTTCATGTCAGCCCATGGTGCTCGTAAAGGTCTTTCCGACACAGCGCTTCGTACAGCCGATTCAGGATACTTGACAAGACGTCTCGTTGACGTTTCGCAACAATTAAGTATTCACGAAATCGATTGTGCAGCAGAAGGTGCTGAGATTCCGGGAATGTATGTAAGAGCATTCATGGAAGGTAATGAAGAAATCGAAAGCTTACAAGAGCGTATTACAGGACGTTACGTATGCGAAGATATTTGTGATAAAGATGGTAACATCATTGTAAAAGCAAACCACATGGTTACACCAAAACGTGCAGAACGCGTGATGAAATACGGTGTGAATAAAGACGGCGAACCAATCACAGAAGTGAAGATTCGTACCATCCTCACATGTAAATCACACATTGGTGTATGTGCAAAATGTTACGGTGCTAACATGGCAACAGGTGAACCAGTACAGGTTGGTGAAGCAGTTGGTATTATTGCTGCTCAGTCAATCGGTGAACCTGGTACACAGCTTACCATGAGAACATTCCATACCGGTGGTGTTGCTGGTGGAGATATCACACAGGGTCTTCCTCGTGTCGAAGAACTTTTCGAGGCAAGAAAACCGAAAGGACTTGCTATCATCACAGAGTTTGGTGGCGTAGCTACAATCAATGATACGAAGAAGAAACGTGAAGTTATCGTTACGAACAACGAAACAGGTGAATCTAAGGCATACCTCATCCCGTACGGTTCAAGACTGAAAGTACAAGACGGGCAAGAACTTGGTGCAGGTGATGAACTGACTGAAGGTAGTGTAAACCCACACGATATCCTTAAGATTAAAGGTCTTCGTGCAGTACAAGACTACATGATTCAGGAAGTACAGCGTGTATACCGTCTCCAAGGTGTTGATATCAACGATAAACATATCGAGGTTATCGTTCGTCAGATGTTGAAGAAGATTCGCGTAGAGGAGAATGGTGATTCGGAATTCTTACCTGGAACAATGGTAGACATTCTTGACTTTGAAGAGACAAATGAGAAACTTATCGCAGAAGGTAAAGAGCCAGCAGTCGGAGAACCGGTAATGCTCGGTATCACAAAAGCCTCTCTTGCAACAGACTCATTCCTTTCAGCTGCTTCCTTCCAGGAAACAACGAAGGTTCTTACAGAAGCGGCAATCAAAGGTAAGGTTGACCCACTGATTGGTCTGAAAGAAAACGTAATCATCGGTAAACTGATCCCTGTTGGTACAGGTATGAGACAATACCGCGATGTAAAGATTAAATCTGCAGCAGAGATTGAGGCAGAGAACGCTGTAGTAACAGACGAAATCACAGAAGAAGTGGTTACTGAAGAAATAAGTGTGGAAGAATAAGATAATTAGTAAGAAAGGCTGCTCATATGAGTAGTCTTTCTTTTCAACAGGATGCAATAGGAGGAAATTGCGATGAGTATAACAAGAGAACAGGCATATGATATTTTGCACAAATATATGGAGGGTGAAGCGTACCTTCAACATTCCTATGCGGTGGAAGCAATCATGCGAGGACTTGCGAAGAGACTTGCGCCGGATGAAGTGGAATATTGGGGAATTGTTGGACTTCTCCATGACCTCGATGAAGAGCACTGTGACTGGAAAAATCATCCGGAGGTTCATGGACCGACTTCAGTTGAAATCTTGAAAAAAGAAGGTGTTGAGGATAAAGTGCTTCACGATGCAATCTGTGCACACAATCCGAAGTGTGGTGTGAAAGCAAAGACCAATCTTCAGTATGCCGTACTTGCAGCTGACCCAATGAGTGGATTTGTAAAAGCAGTTGCGCAGATTTATCCGGACAAGAAGATTGCAAGCGTGAAACACAAATCTGTGATGAAGCGCTTTAATGAGCTCCGATTTGCATCAGGTGCAAACCGTGACTACATGGAATCCATTGAATTTACGAAACTAAGCCTTGATGATTTGATTGATGTGGCTTTGGAAGAAATGGGCGCAATTGCCGACAAGTTGGGACTGTAAAATATGGTATTAGAAAATATGTTAACAATGCAGCTGGTGATGTTCTCTCTGGTCATCATCGGCTTCATTGTGCGAAAAAGAGAAATAATCGGCGGCGAGGCGAGAAAGGACATGATTGATTTCTGTCTCTTCGTGACCTTGCCATTTAATATTTTAAATTCATTTTTTGGCGAGTGGGATTTTTCCATGCTCGCTTCCTGTGCATTGATTTTAATTCTTTCAACTGGATACAATGCAATTAGTGTGCTCATTAGTTTTCTTCTATATAATAAGGTAGAAGACAGAAAACAAAAAACACTTCGTTACGGAACAATTGTATCAAATGGTGGATTTCTGGGGAATCCTGTATTGGAGGGTATCTATGGAACCAGCGGAGCCTTTTATGCATCGATTTTCATGTTCCCGGTCAGAGTGGTCATGTGGAGCGTCGGTGTATCTGTGTTCCTAAAAGGCCACAAGCAAAATGTACTGAAAAAGATTGTGACTAATCCGTGTATTGTGGTGATGTTTATCGGAGCAATCATAATGGGCAGTGGAGTTGTGCTTCCGGAGTTTATGTTAAAGACGATAAACGGAATCAGTAATTGCAATATGCCACTCAGCATGATGCTTATCGGAATGTTTTTGGCGGAAATCAATCCCAAAGACCTGATTGATAAGACAATGGTATTTTATACGGGGGTTCGCCTGATTGGAATTCCACTGATTATATTTGCAATTACAGCATTTTTACCGATCGATCCGATGCTAAGAGGCATCACAGTTATCATAGCGGGAATGCCGGCGCCGATTACAACAGCACTGCTTTCGGCAAAATATGGCGGTGATGAAAAGTATGCAACGGGAATGATTTTCCTAAGTACAATTGCTTCTTTATTTACATTGCCAATTTGGTGCCTTTTTTTGTAAAAAACCCTTGACTTTTAGGGCGAAACGTAATAAAATATCCTAGCGTGCACGAGAATGCACATCATTTTTGTGCGCAAAAATATTTGTAAGATATTTACAAAGCAACCAACAGAATTCATAGGAGGTGAAAAGAATGCCAACATTTAACCAGTTAGTAAGAAAGGGACGTCAGACTTCTGTAAAGAAATCTACAGCACCAGCTCTTCAAAAAGGTTACAACTCTTTGAGAAAGAGAGCAACTGATGCTTCAGCACCACAAAAACGTGGAGTTTGTACAGCAGTTAAGACAGCTACACCTAAGAAACCTAACTCAGCTCTTAGAAAGATCGCCAGAGTTCGTCTTTCTAACGGTATTGAAGTAACAAGCTATATCCCAGGTGAAGGACACAACCTTCAAGAGCATAGCGTTGTTCTTATCCGTGGTGGTAGAGTAAAAGACTTACCAGGTACAAGATATCACATCGTTCGTGGTACTCTTGATACAGCAGGTGTTGCGAAGAGAAGACAAGCTCGTTCTAAATACGGCGCTAAGAGACCAAAAGACGCAAAAAAGTAAGCACTTAGCGAGTGCAAACTGAAAGTAACGCACGAGGTTAGTGCGAACTTTGTTCTTTGTCACTTAACGAAAACGAGTGTAAGCGAAGTTTGAGTTTAGTAAGAAGAACTACCTTGTGAAAACAAAGATAACAAACAAAAATATCGAATCACAAACAGAACTATGATTCCTGTAGGTTGCGGGTTATATCAATAGATAGTGCAGTCCCGCACGAACACATTTCGTAGAAAGACACATGTGAGTACCGATGAATTAATTCAAACCATAATTAAGGAGGGAAGAACCGTGCCACGTAAAGGACATACTCAAAAAAGAGACGTATTAGCGGATCCAGTATACAACAGCAAAGTGGTTACAAAGCTTATCAACAGCATCATGCTTGATGGTAAGAAAGGTGTAGCTCAGAAGATTGTATACGGAGCATTTGAAAGAATGGCTGAAAAAGCTGAGAAACCAGCTATGGAAGTATTCGAAGAAGCAATGAACAATATCATGCCAGTACTTGAAGTAAAAGCAAGACGTATCGGTGGTGCAACATACCAGGTA
>JAZNHX010000035.1:0-1815 GCA_045577115.1 Faecalimonas sp.
AATAAACTCCACCCAAATTATACATATCAATTGTCCTCCTACCATGGCAATGCACTTCTTATTGAGTTGATAACAAACTCTATCCCTTTTGCTAATCTATTTCCCCAACGGACAGATCTCTGTGCACTTGTTCTAATCGTATTCGTTGATGCATTAGGATTCTTTTGTCGTACTGTATTTGCTTGTTGTGAATATGTCTTTGAAGTTTTTGAGCGAATAAATTTTGTGACTCTATCAGACACTGATTCTACGCCCGTATCGATTAATGTCCCGCGAACCACGTTAGTTACAGAAGAACGTAAATTATTACTCTTTCCAGTAACATGTCTTTCAACACTTATAATCGCTTCAGATGTTATATTTCTAACCAAAGAACCAGAAATACCAGTTCCGGGTATAAGAGCAGTCACACCGGCTGCAAAATATTCTCCTATACTCGATGTAGGTGTAAATAGGTCAATTCCTCTTTTTCCGGCAAATAAATTTCCAAGGACATCACCTGCATATTGTGTAGCTATTCCTACAGCAATAGCAGTAATCCAAAGTTCACCATTCGAATCTTTTCGCATTACAGGATTATTATCACAGTACGCATATAAATTCTTGTCATACAAGTCTCTATCTACACCTAAGATATTCGTTGTATCAGGACTAATAAACCTTCCAACCATCGCATCATAATACCTGCTAGCTACATAATAGAATCCCGTCTCGGCCGGACTTATATATGTATCCGGCAACCACCGTCGGTTGCTCGGCTGTTATTCTCACTTTGATTCCTAATTTAATCTACTTCTTCTACTCTTCCAACAAAGCGATAAACAATAGTTATCTCCTGTTGTCTTACTCCATCCACTTTTACCGGATGACCAATCTCAATTCGCTCAATCAACTGATTGACCATTGTTTCTGTTAAATGTTCCATTATCAGATATTCATCCAACACTTCTTTTAATTTCTGTACATCAGCTTCATAATCATTCTGCTTGTTTAATTCTACATCAATGGATGTCAACCGTGTTGTTAATTGCTTCTGTTCTTTTGTGTACTCTGCCAGTAATTCATGATAACTTTCTGAATCCAACAGTTCGCTTGCAAAGTCCTCATACAGTTTTCGGATAATCTTTTTTAACATCTGTAATCGACGATGAATTTTGTTTTGTTCTTCTTTTAACTTGTTCAGATTCTTTTGTGTCTGATTCTGTTTTTGCAGTTGTTTTAACAGTTCTCCGCTTTCAACCTGTTTGGTTAAACCTTGAATCCGCTTTAAAACTTCGGCATACAAATCTTCATAATAAATATAATGATTGTGTCTGCATTCCTCCGGTTTAGAAAAATGATTGGTACACCTTATCATAGGATGCAGCCCATCTTTCAAAGGTTTCATCATCATCGTCATACGTTTACCACACTCTGCACAGAAAGTAAGTTTATTGAAAATGTTCTCGTAATTGTGCTTCTTCGGTCTGTGTCTTAAACTTACAAGTTGCTGAACTCTTTCGAAATCCTCTCTGCTTATTAACGCTTCATGTGTATTGGTCACAACAATTTGTTTTTCGGCTGGTATAGGAACTCGTTTCTTTGTCTTATAATTGGCAATCTCATATTTATGATTCACCATATCACCAACATAGACTCTGTCTCTAAGAATCGCTCGGATGGTTTGATAACACCAGCCGAAAAGAGAATCCTTGCCCTTCATATACCTTTCGAAACGTGTGTCACCTTTTGTTGCCTTGTATGCACCGGGTGTTAGAATCTGTTGTTTTGTCAGAATTCTACTAATCTGAAGTAATCCTTTTCCTGCAAGTGCAA
>JAZNHX010000036.1:0-5927 GCA_045577115.1 Faecalimonas sp.
TTCGGAGAGTGAGGCGGAGCAGGATGATATATTTATCCAAAAAGTGCAGACCACAATCCGCGAAGTAAAGAAAAGTCGAGAAATGGGGGCCAGGTATATGACATTTGAAGAATTGTTGAAAGATGAAAGAGCAGAAGGCAGAGCAGAAGGTGACAGAAATCGTCTCGTAACTATAGTGCAGAAAAAGTTGGCGAAAGGTGATTCTGTAGAAAAGATTGCAGATGATTTGGTGGAGGAATTATCGGTAATTCAAGAGATTGTTAAAGAATTATAGTATTTATAATTATGAGCAAAGCTGCGTGACTAGAAAAAGTCCCGCAGCTTTTCGATTGCACTTTTTTCTATTCTGGAAACATAAGAGCGAGAAATGCCAAGTTGGTCCGCAATCTCTCGTTGTGTATACTCTTCCTGATTATAGAGGCCATAACGCATTTTTAATACTAGGCGTTCCCGTGGAGAGAGTTCTGATTCTAATTTTTCATAGAGAAGTTGAATGTCATCCTTGAGTGTGATTTTCGTCTGTGCATCTGCCTCATCGGTCTCAATAATATCAAAGAGTTGAATTTCATTTCCGTCTCGGTCTGTGCCGATTGGTTCGTATAAGGAGACTTCCTTTGCATATTTCTTTTTCGTGCGCAGAAGCATCAAAATCTCGTTTTCAATACAACGTGCGGCATAAGTTCCAAGCTTATTATTTCTTTCGGGATTGAATGTGATGATGGCTTTGATGAGTCCAATTGTACCAATGGAGATTAGGTCTTCCGGATTCTCTTCTAAGTGTTGATATTTTTTGATGACATGTGCAACCAGACGTAGATTTCGTTCTATAAGAATGTGCTTCGCTTCAAGGTCACCTTCGAGGTATTTTTGCAGGTAGTATTGTTCTTCCTCTGCAGAAAGGGATGGAGGGAATGACTTCAAGGCTGCACCTCATGGCATATTTAATAATAATGTATGTCGGGACAAAAATGAATGTGACATTTTTTGAAAAAACCACTTGAAGCACATGTTGGAGCGTGGTAATATAATCATACATTTTCGGACATTCAAATAATTCAAATCAAATTCAGGGCGAATCGCCAGTTTATTTCAATGTTTGAAGAAAAAATTTAATAACAGAAAGGAGTGTACAAACAATATGTTTAGTACGGTTTTATCTGCGACCCTTCAAGGCCTTCAAGTGAAGTTCGTAAACGTGGAAGCAGATGTAAGTAATGGTCTTCCTATGTTTCATTTAGTGGGATATTTGTCTTCTGAGGTAAAGGAGGCAGGAGAAAGGGTGCGGTCTGCGATTCGCAATTCAGACTTTGTTCTGCCACCAAAGAAGGTTGTGGTGAATCTCTCGCCGGCAAACATGCGAAAGAGAGGAAGCATTTTCGATCTGCCAATCGCAATTGCAATTCTGACAGCATTAGAGGAGATTCCGGAGCAATCGCTGAAAAGAACCCTAATTGCGGGGGAACTTAGTTTAGATGGAGGTGTCCGCAGAGTCTCAGGTGTTCTGCCGATTGTAATGGAAGCAAAGAAGCAGGGGTATCAGAGGTGCATTGTTCCGATGGAAAATTTGCAAGAAGGGGAATTGGTAGAGGGAGTGCAGGTGATAGGCGTTAAACATCTACAAGAAGTATGTAAGATTTTAAAGGGGGAGTACAAGAAGAATGTAGAAGGTCGACAGAAAACGAATCTAATACTTAATCAAGCTACCTACCCTGATTTCGCAGACATCCGCGGACAACACCTCGTAAAGCGTGCCGTAGAGGTGGCAGTGGCAGGCAATCACAATATCCTAATGATTGGTCCTCCGGGTGCCGGAAAGACTGCTATTGCAAAACGTATTCCAAGTATCTTGCCACCACTTACTTTGGAGGAAAGCCTAGAACTAACTATGATATACAGTATTGTAGGTCAGCTTAATCAAAATGCTCCGTTAAAGACAGAGCGTCCATTTCGAGAAGTTCATCAGACGGTAACTCAGACAGCACTCATCGGAGGCGGCATCTTTCCGCGTCCCGGTGAAATCAGTATGGCGCACAAGGGCGTCCTATTCTTAGATGAGATTGCTGAATTTTCCAAAAACATATTAGACAATTTAAGACAGCCGTTGGAAGAGCACAATATTAAAATTGTGCGGGAGAGGGGCGAGTATGAATTTCCTGCAGAATTTTTATTGGTGGCAGCCATGAACCCCTGTCCATGTGGTAATTATCCGGATTTGAATCGGTGCACTTGTACGACAACGCAGATACAATCATATCTGGGCAAACTTAGTCAGCCTCTTTTGGACCGTATAGATATCTGCGTGGAAGTTCCAAAGGTGGAGTACAGCGATTTAACAGAAGAGACGCGAGAAGAGGGCTCAAAGGCGATTAGAGCGAGAATTGTGAAGGCAAGGGAGATACAACAGAAAAGATATGCAAACTGCGAAATCAGGGCAAATGCGCATTTGGGAATACGGGATATGGAATTGTATTGTAATCTGGGAAGCGAGGAGCGAGAAATTATGGAGCAGGCTTATGAGCAATTGGGGCTCACGGCCAGAACATATCATAAGGTGCTTGGGGTGGCAAGGACGATTGCTGACTTGGAAGGTGCAGAGGAGATTGAAGGAAAACATTTGCGCGAAGCACTGTCCTATCGCACGATGGATGCGAAGTATTGGGGGTGATGATATGAAGTACGAATATTGGTTTGCCAATCTAACGAAAATAAGTTGTAAACGCAAGTTGGAGCTTAGACAAGTAATAAAAACACCAGAGGCACTATATTATATAGAAGAAACAGCGTTAAAACAGTATGTGGAGAATGAAAAAGAGCGAACGCTGATTCTGGATAGCATACGTACCTGGAAGTTGGATAAGGAGTATCAAAAACTCAAACAGAAGGAGGCATGGTTTGTTACCATATTAGATGAAAGATATCCGGAGCGTTTGAAAAATATACCATCTCCACCGTATGCACTTTTTGTAAAAGGAAGTCTTCCGAGAGAGGACAGGAGATCTGTCGCAATTGTGGGAGCGAGGGAGTGTACACCTTATGGCGAAGTGATGGCGAGAGAGTTTGCAAAAACACTTGCTCGGGAAGGTGTCCAGATTATCAGTGGCATGGCGAGAGGTGTAGACAGTGTGGGACAGAGTGGAGCACTGGAAGCAGGAGGAACCAGCTTCGGTGTATTGGGATGCGGAGTAGATATCTGTTATCCGAGGGAAAAGATTGGACTATATATGGATTTGCAGGAGCGGGGTGGCATTATCTCAGAATTTCCGTTAGGGACAAACCCGCTTCCGCAATATTTTCCTGCGCGGAACCGAATCATCAGTGGACTTGCGGATACAATTCTGGTAATGGAAGCAAAAGAGAAGAGCGGTTCTCTGATTACAGCGGATATGGCGTTGGAGCAGGGCAAGGATGTATATGCACTGCCGGGACCGATAAACAGCCGGCTGAGTATGGGGTGTAATCGTCTGATTCGGCAGGGTGCCGGTATCCTTTTGTCACCTGAGGAACTGCTTATGGAACTCGGAATTTGTCGGGTTACAGAGAAAGAAAATGACGGGCAAATAAAATTAATACTTGAAACTGCAGAAGAATTAGTGTATAGTTGCCTTGGTTTGCAACCTCAAAATCTGGATTATTTGTTCAATGTGACAAAAATTCCGATATCGGAACTGCTGGACGTGTTAATGCGTCTGCAACTGAAAGGGGTTGTAAAAGAAATCTCAAAGAATTATTACGTAAGAGCGAAATAGACAAAGTGTGATGGAGGAAGTTTTTAATGGCACGCTATCTTGTAATTGTGGAATCACCGGCGAAGGTGAAAACAATTAAAAAATTTTTGGGGAGCAGTTATATTGTTACTGCATCAAACGGGCATGTGCGCGATTTGCCGAAGAGTACACTCGGAATTGATGTGGAGCATGACTTTGAACCAAAGTACATTACCATTCGAGGAAAAGGGGACATCCTTGCAAATTTACGAAAAGAAGTGAAAAAGGCAGATAAGATTTATCTTGCGACTGACCCTGACCGTGAGGGAGAAGCAATTGCATGGCACCTTTACATCGCACTCAAGTTAGAAGATAAGAAGGTGTATCGCATCAGTTTTAATGAGATCACAAAAAATGCTGTTAAGACATCGATTAAAGAAGCAAGAGAAATCGATATGAATCTAGTGGATGCACAGCAGGCAAGGCGTGCCTTGGACCGTATGGTTGGATATCGCATCAGTCCGCTTCTTTGGGCAAAGGTGAAGAGAGGGCTTAGTGCCGGCCGTGTGCAGTCAGTGGCACTCAGACTGATCGCAGACAGAGAAGATGAGATTAACGCATTTGTACCGGAAGAATATTGGACATTGGAGGCAAGTCTTCAGGTAGAAGGAGAGAAGAAACCGCTCATCGCAAAATATACCGGCGACATTCACTCTAAGGAGGAAATGGATGCGATTGTAAATGAATTAGAAGATGCAAATTATTATGTGGAAGATATCAAGGTAGGAGAGAGAAGCAAAAAAGCACCTCTTCCGTTTACAACCAGTACTTTGCAGCAGGAGGCATCTAAGGTTTTGAATTTTGCAACCCAGAAGACCATGCGAGTTGCTCAACAGTTATATGAAGATGGTATGATTACTTACCTTCGTACGGATTCAACCAGAGTGTCCGAAGAGGCTGAGGCGAATGCCAAGGCATATATTGCAGAAAATTATGGTGAAAAATATGCATTAAAGACAGCAAAGAAAGCCGGCAGCGAGAAGAAGATTCAGGATGCACACGAGGCAATTCGTCCGACAGATATTACGAGAACGCCGGCAGTGCTCAAAGATTCTCTTCCAAGAGAACAATTCCGTCTATATCAACTCATCTGGAAGCGTTTTGTTGCAAGCCGAATGGAGGCTGCTAGATTCGAGACTACATCTGTGAAAATTGCGGCGGGTGACCATCGCTTTGCAGTGACAACATCCAGTGTGAAATTCGACGGATTCCGTGCAGTATATACAGAGGCAGATGAGGAAAAGGAAGAGAGCAATGTAATGGTAAAACGAATCTCAAAGGATTCAAAATTAACAAAAGAGGCTCTCGACGCGAAGCAGCACTTTACTCAACCACCGGCACATTTCACAGAAGCAACATTGGTTAAGACGTTAGAAGAACTTGGAATCGGTCGTCCGAGTACCTATGCGCCGACTATTTCCACAATCATTGCAAGACGCTACGTGGCGAAGGAAAAGAAAAATATCTACATGACTGAAATCGGTGAAGTGGTGAATGGTATTATGAAGCAATCCTTCCCGAGCATTGTCGATGTGAATTTCACAGCCAACATGGAAGGACTTCTGGATATGGTAGCAGAAGGAAAAGTAGAGTGGAAGTCTGTCATCAGCAATTTCTATCCGGATTTGGAGGAAGCTGTCCAGATTGCAGAAAAGGAATTAGAGAAGGTAAAGATTGCAGATGAAGTAACAGATGTCATCTGTGAAGAATGTGGTCGAAACATGGTAATCAAGTATGGACCGCATGGAAAGTTCTTGGCGTGTCCGGGATTCCCAGAATGCCGAAACACGAAGCAGTATTTGGAGAAAATCGGTGTAGCCTGTCCTCTTTGCGGAAAAGATATCGTAGTTCGCAAAACAAAAAAAGGAAGAAAATATTACGGATGTGAGGATAATCCGAATTGTGAGTTCATGTCATGGAATAAACCAACAGAAAAGTCCGACAAAAACTTGAAATAGTCGAAATTGTATGATAATATATAAAATCATACGATGGGGGAATGAAAATGAGTGTACAATTATTAGATAAAACACGAAAAATTAATAATCTGCTGCATAATACCAGCAATCATAAGGTTGTGTTCAATGATATCTGTGATGTACTGAGTGAATTCTTAAAATCCAATGTGCTGGTCATCAGCAGGAAGGGCAAGGTGCTGGGTAT
>JAZNHX010000037.1:0-2512 GCA_045577115.1 Faecalimonas sp.
TGATTGTAATTTTGAAAATCTAACTATTGTTGAAATTCCAAATATTAATCCTATTATTACTAATACAATGATTAAAATTATTAAAAACTTTATTTTCTTGCTCATATATCTCTATCCTATCTCCTTATTGTTTATACAATATAATATATAAATAATTTCTAAAAAATTCAATAGTTCATAATTATTTTATTAAAATGATTACAGGGCGCGGAATTCTCCACGCCCTGCAGGTTTAATACATTTTGGTTTACGGTTCTTCTAAAACCTTGGTTAAAGTATCAACTTGAACATTCGTATGATAGAAGTCTTTTTTTGAGCAACCGGCTCTACCACCGCCGGCACATGCACAAGCACATGCACAGCTGCTAGCGCAAGCACAACTGCTTCTACCGCCACCACTATAGATATACGTTCTGGATCCACCACCAAAACCACTGTGTGAATCGTAATCATCGTCAGCAAAAAGTAGTACTAAAAGTACGATTACTATGATGACAACGATGACGATAAGAATAATCCATCCAGCGCCATCACCTTCATCTTCCTGCACCTGTCCTTCTTCTGTGGCTTCAAAAGCATCCAGATTATAATAAACAGATGCATTAAGTTTTTCTCCGAAGGTTAAGCTATCTGTCCATACTAAGTATCCATCTACAGGTTCTTTTTCGCAATTGGATTTCAAAACATTTTGGTTATTCCATTTTACCGTAATGTTTTTTACCTCAATTTCGTCAAACCAACCCGGTGTAAAAGAATATCTTAACATATGGTCTTCTTTATCGATTACATACATATGGCTTTGATGAATAGAGAAATCAAATTTGATTACTTCATTTTTATGATAATCTCTATCAAAATAAACGTATACATAGGTTCTTCCATCTTGCTTATTGTACTCGATCTTTTTGATATTATCGGTCAAGGCTTTGATTTCATCCACATTTTTATTGGGAATACCAATCTTAACCCAGGACAACGGTCCATCCGACGTATCATCCAAAACTTTCCAATCCAAGTGATATTTGATATCCATGGTTCCATCGTTTCTCATGTCAACTTGAATTGTATATTCCTGAATTTCGTCCAGCGGATTACTTACCGCAAATGCGTGAACAGGAAATACTAAAGCGACAAGAAGGAGCAACAATGCTGTAAAAAGAGCCCGATATTTTCTTACTGTATTCATATTTTACTCCCTCCTCTTAGAATCCTTGTCTCAAAGGACAAACCGGATCAACTTTGGCTGCGAACTTTCGGGTAGAAATTGCTAGCGGTGCATTCCAGATTCTCTTCCAAGGATCTGTAAGCATGTTGCCCAAATATGCGTTTACATCAAGCCAACTTTGGCAAGGTACAACGTCACCATTCGGAGCAATCGCCATGTTGCTCATGCAAGCACCACAGGTAGGCACTGCTATTCCAATTTCTCTTAAAGACTGTTCGTCAATCTGTCCAGGAGAAGTAAACGAAATTTCCATTCCATTCTCCTTACAGTATGCGGCAGCATCTTTAAGAACTTCGAACAGTTCTTCACTGGTCATCTGATCTTTTTTAGCATCTTCATTTCTTGCATTTCCAGTATAAATAATACCAGAACAAGAAACATATTCAATGCCGAGCTCATGCAAGAACTTCAAGGTTTTTACATAATCCTTGTTAGTTCTGCAAAGCGGAGTATTGATAGATACGTTAAGTCCGCTACTTAAAGCGTTTTTGATTCCCTGAACTGTCTTGTCAAACGCCTTGGCTCCAGTCAAAGTTTCATGTTCCTCTTTTTCAGAGGAGTACAGAGTAATCTGAACACTATCCAGGCTCACTTCATAGAGTCTTTCGCATAACTCTTCAGAAAGTAGAATGCCATTGGTGTTCAGTCTGGTAACAAACCACTTTGCATATTCGACCAATTCAACAAGGTCGTTTCGCATTGTAGGTTCACCACCAGTAAAAGTAAGCTGAGGAATATATGCCTTGCGGCACTTATCGATGATTTGCTTCCATTCCTCGGTGGAAAGCTCTTTTACTTCAGCTTGATGCTGACCGGCTGCATAGCAATTTGTACATTTCTGATTGCAATGCCAGCAGCCATTTTTCGTCATTGAGCTTATCATAAGATCCATTCTGTGAGGTGCATTCATGACAGGAGCATAGTCTCCGATACTCATGTATGGAATTTCGACTTCAGGAGTCCTTCCATAAGCAATATCCAGCATAACTCCAAACAGAACTTTCAGATCTTCCTTGAGCTTTTTAGTGCTCGTTTTAGGATAAATCTTTTTCAGTCTGGAAAGAGTTTTTGCGCGGATTCCGCGAAATTCTTCTTCTGAAATTTCGTGGCCATCAAAGACGTTGATCTGGTCAATAAACTCTGCGAGCAAGATGGTCCATGCCGGATTGAGCGGCAGGATATCTTTTCCATTTAAGATTACAGCACTCGGTGCATTGAGCTTGTCAGCACGAGGCGGAACCAAATGGATTCTGACCACACCTGGTCCTTTGGGATTTAAAGTTGTAT
>JAZNHX010000038.1:0-5747 GCA_045577115.1 Faecalimonas sp.
GATGATTCCTTCTTTCTTCAGTTTCACGTTTGTCGACGGTTTTTCCTCAATCCGTCAAACATATTCAGAAAAATGATTAAAATAATTTAGTAATAAGTAATTATTTGCATTTATCACATGCTGTTCAACCATTTCACTAACCATCTTGACTTCTCTTTTAATCATCAAGTCTTGGATAACAGCAATGCCCTTGTTTTCCATACGTTCAAACTCATCCTTTTTCGTAGAATATGGAATAACATCAGTAAACTCTACTCCATTTTCTTTTAGTCTATATCCTTGCTCATTAATCTTCTTTTTTAAATTTGGAAAATATGTTGGTGATTTCCAATCATCTGGACTCGCTGCTTTAGGTAATGCAATTGCTAATCTTCTTTCAAACTTAAAGCATTTCATCTCCCCATTAACTCTTGTGCAACAACTAATTCCCACCTGACCCGCAACAATAGGATAAACCTGATTCTTGTACGCTATGTCATCTACCTTATATGTATGTCTAGATCCATCTAAAAAAAAGGAGAATAATGGCTTTTCGCTCATTAGTCGCACTGCTTCTTCTTTCATGTCCTTCGCCTGTTTTGGCGGAACTGTCTCACCGTATTTTTTCCAGGTTATTTGTTTGTTATCATCATAATCAATCGAAGATGTTTCAGCACTGTCGAAACAATACTTATAAGTTTTATAACTTTTTCCGCTCGTCTCCGACGCAATAATATCTAAAATCTTGTCTCCCATAATCCTGCATCATCCTTCTTGTGTATTTACCAAACAAATATCACTTATCTGGCATTCTAAAACAGCACATAATCTAACCAATACATCCAAAGAGACCATTTCATTCCTTGTAAGTTTTGCAAATGTACTTGAACTCAAGTTTGCCCTCTTCCTTAACTCAGTCTTTGTCAGATTTTTTAGTTTCATAACGCTCCATAGATTTTTATATGTAATCATCATTTCTCCCAACACCTATAGACATGCCTCAATAAAATATATTATATCCTCAGTACTGACAAATCTCAACAATCATTTTCGTTTTCTCGAAACTCAATTTGTACAAAATAGAAAGATATGCCTATCCCCTCGCCCCTGTGCATTGCAAGTTACTCAATCTGAATATACACCCCCCCGCAGACCGTCCAGAAACTACGATTTTATGCGGTCTGCAAAGCCTTTTTTTACAAAAAATCAGATATTTTCTCTCGAAATAATATCTGATCCTTAACAACTGAATAAAGTGTATAATTCTTCTCTATTAGCAGTATCCTACTGCCATTAGTTCCATCATTTTATCAAATCCAAGTAGGTTTTTGGCTCGTTTTATATTATATCCTAAGCACATAAGCGCAAACTCCCCTGTTACTTTTTCAATTCCTTTTAACAAAAAGTAACTTAAGCCCATTGACCTTTTTATTGTCCCGAACGGATGCTCCGACAAGCACATTCTTTCGGCGGTTTTATTCCTATCGGGTTTTAGAAAGAATCTAACCACTTTTTTGTTTTCCCAATGATATTTGCCTTTAGATATACCTTGTGTATCAACTTCTTTTCCTTCAGCTTTCAACCAATCCCTGCAGGGCTTTTCCAAACAGTCTTTTGTAAAGTCTATTTCTTTCCATTCATTTTTACCCTTATAACATTTGTTTCTGTTGGGGCAATGGCGACACGCATTCTTGTTAGCATATCTTATATAACCATTCTTCTTTACGCATTTTTGTCGAAGAGTTTCGCCATTGGGACAATAGACTATATTCCTCTCCGGGTCTCTGACAAAGTAGCCTTCCTTTGCACGATTTATCATTTCCTCTTCTGTGCCATAGATGGGCTTGACAGTTTTATTATCAACCTCATCGCTTACTTTTCTTCTTACATCTTTTACTTCAACATCAGATATTACATCATTATATGCTTCAGGAATAACTCCGGCATGTAATGCCTTCTTTAATTCATTCGGCTCAGTACTTTCAGAATTAATTTTATCTGAACCTTCATAGTCAATCTCAAGCTCATATCCATCTTTTCCGTTGTCTGTTACAACGTGAGGAACGATTCCTTTTTCGAGGCATTTTATCATGTCCTCTGAGTTTTCATATCCTTTATCAGCAACAGCTTCAATAACACCGTCTGATTCTTTTCTAATCACTTCAAGTGTTGACTCCAAAAGTCCGTGGTCAGTCACTTGGTTTGTCATTTTAAAATCTCGAATCAAATGCGTATTGGAGTCGACAGCAGTTTGAGGATTATATGCAACCTCAAAGCCATTCTTACTCTTCATGAGCTTTGCATCTGCGTCCGTAAGAGACATCTGAGATTCTCCACTTTCTTCCATAAGCTTCTGATAGCTCTCATATCTAGCGAGGCGTTCACGTGCCTCTTTAAGCTTTTCCTCTATCAGTTCTTTAGTAAGATTATCGGGTTCTTCTTCATAATCTTCTTGTCTATCCTCATCATCCAGAATACGCAGATATTCTTCTATATGTCCGTTGAGCCACTTAATTCTATCGTCCAGTTTATTCTTTGTAAAATTTCTATCCTTAGAATTATAAGCTCTAAATTTGCTACCATCTATAGATGTGAATCCCCATTCGACTGCACCTGAAATTCTTTTATTAAATTCATTAAATATCTTTTTTAGGCTACGAATGTTTATCTTTCGAAATTCAGCTATGGTTCTGAAGTCCGGCTCAACTCCTCCAAGCATCCATTTTACTTCAACGTTTACTTTACAACTTTTTGCAAGCTTTCTTGAAGATTTGATCCCATTATCACTACCGTAAATATAAAGCTTAAACAAACTCTTAGGATCATAGGGAGGTCTTCCTTCAGAAGCTATCTCCTTTATTCCGTAATCCCTAAGATTAAGACTTTCCACAAAGGCATCTATCAGTCTAGCCGTACTGTCCGGTTCAACCATCGAATCCCATGTCGTCATCATCATTTGATCTCTATCAAAAGCCTTTATATAATGCATTGAAATCTCCTCAAAATATAGTATTTTCAATACTTATATTATACTATATATACGCATAACAAACCACGATTTTATACACTTTATTCAGTTGTCAAGGAACATATTTTATATATAAATCATCTGTGTTGAAGCAGATGTCTATATCGAATTATTTATGCTAAGTTATTGTGAGTTTTCGGACAGTCTCCCCGATTACCAACCTTGTTAGAGGGCAAATCCCCCTAAACCCCACTAAACCCCACTCGCATATATAGTGCTAGCATTTTTCACTGCACCATTTTACTCCTCAAACTCAGCTCTTAATCCGTTACTCTATAATTATTTTCCCATGCAAATCTCACCATGAACAGTTCAAAAAAGTATCAGAAAAGTGTCACAAAAATATCAAAAAAAACATCTTGTATGTCGCCCCCCATCGTCACATACATACAAGACAGTCTTTTTACAAATAAAAAGATTATATGTTTTTTCAATATGAACCAACCGTCAACTCACCTTGACAAACAATATCTCTTAATACCACCTCCTCTCCAATTCGTTTTGCCTCTTCCCTGAGTCCCCACATTCCCATTGTTGAGGCCTGATTTTCTGGGAGATGTTTTTTCAGATGTTTTTCCATAATGTCATCCAACATTTCCCGCGCTTCCTCATGCACCTGACAGGCAGTCCAATTGAGCCTGCCAAATCTCCACAAAAGACGATACCGCTCCTTATGATTCTCTTTCATAAAATTCAGTCAGAGCAGACCGTATTTTCCAGCCTGACCCAAAGGAACATCCTCCGGCACTTCCAGTAATGGATAAAGGATTCCATCCCTCTCCTCATACACAATTTCATGCTCCATACTCCAATTCCTCACTTTCCGCATCTAAGATTTCCAGCACATGTTTTAATGGTGTCAGGATTTCTTCTCTGACCTTTTTCTGTTTTGAGAACTGCAATTTCTCCTGTATTTCTTCCAGATACGTCTTCATCTGTCTTGCTACCGCCACGACCACACACCACACGAATTTCGTGTTCCAGGTAGCACTTGACCAGGTAGTCCTGCTTGGTCAGTCCACTGAGTGCCAACTGCACATTTAATTCCTGTGCCTCTTCAGGAGTCATCCGGAATGCAACGACCACATTTCGTTTTCGAATTTTCAGTTTTTTACTTTGCTCATATTGACCTTCTCCTTCCAAATGCTTCAATCGACACAATTTTGTTCCCCATTTTACATAGCCACTATAGGTTACGTTGGTATTATCAAGTTTATCTGCCTTTTCCACATATTTTGACGAAAAAAATCTGAAAGAGAGCGTTTACCCGAACAAATACTCCGAATGGAAGAATATATGTACTCATGTTTAGTACTAATGGAGTACAAAACGGCATAAAGAAAGCCCGCAACCACCTATTATACGGGCTTTGCAGGCTTTTAAAAATTACTCGAGCTCTATCGTCCCCGGTGGCTTGCTTGTCAAGTCATACATGACACGATTCACACCGCGAACTTCATTAATAATTCGGCTCATTACCTTCTGTAAGACTTCGAAGGGAATCTGTGCTGCTTCAGCTGTCATGAAGTCGATTGTCTTCACTGCGCGAAGGGCTATGGCATAGTCATAGGTTCTTTCATCACCCATTACTCCTACAGATTGCATTTTGGTAAGAGCTGCAACATACTGGTCTGGCATCCAGCCTGGATTGTTGCTGTATGCGTAATCAAACCTTTCCTGCACTGTTGCGTTATCGCTTAATGCAATGCCCTCGCCAGATTCAGCTCTCTTTCTTTTCCACTCTTCTGCTGCAAGAGCTACTTCTTCTCTATAGATAAAGTCAGCATCCTGGACAATTCTAACCTTATCTGCGCTGACTTCGCCAATTATTCTTATACCAAGTCCAGGACCTGGGAATGGTTGACGAAATACCAGATATTCTGGTAGTCCTAGTTCAAGACCAGCCTTTCTTACTTCGTCCTTGAACAAATTGCGAAGTGGTTCAACTATCTCTTTAAAATCAACAAAGTCAGGAAGACCTCCCACATTGTGATGAGACTTAATAACTGCTGACTCACCACCAAGTCCTGATTCTACGACATCAGGATATATTGTTCCCTGAGCTAAGAAATCTACCTTACCGATTTTCTTAGCTTCCTCTTCGAATACGCGAATGAATTCTTCTCCGATAATCTTACGCTTACGCTCTGGTTCAGACACGCCTTCTAACTTCTTATAGTATCTCTTGGCCGCATTTACACGAACAAAATTAATATCGAAATCTCCTGATGGGCCAAACACTGACTCAACCTCATCTCCTTCATTCTTACGAAGAAGACCATGGTCAACAAATACACATGTAAGCTGTGAGCCAACAGCCTTGGCAAGAAGTGCTGCAAGAACAGATGAATCCACACCGCCTGATAATGCGAGAAGCACCTTGCCATCTCCAACCTGGTCTCGAATCTCCTTAATAGAATTCTCAACAAATGAATCCATTCTCCAGCTTCCTTCACAGCCGCAGATATTTCTTACGAAATTATATAGTATCTTCGTTCCTTCAGCGGTATGCAAAACCTCAGGATGAAACTGGATTGCATAGAGGGAATCCTCTACATTCTCACATGCTGCCACTGGACAGTCTGCAGTATGGGCCACTGACTTGAAGCCTGGCGCCATCTTAGATATGTAATCAAAATGACTCATCCATACGATAGTTTCATTTACATTTTCAGCATGATCGCTTGTAAATGTCTCAGCATAAGCCCCATTATATACTCCCGAAGACGCACTCTTTTGT
>JAZNHX010000039.1:0-6799 GCA_045577115.1 Faecalimonas sp.
TCTCATCAAGAGAGTGCTAATACTTTTGTAAATTTTATAAAATATCTATAAACTCATCCGCCTATTCAACACTCTTGAGGGATTCTACCATGTTGATTTTTTTGAGTTTAAAATACATCATCCAGTTGACAAACAATGAAAATCCGATGGTAAACAGTGCTGCAATTACATAACTTGCAAGATAGACCTCTCTACCGAACATCGCCGCATCCACCTCTACCGTACTAATCGTAAAGTAATGTAGGAATTTTCCGATTCCGCACCCCACAAGTACACCAACCAACGTTAGCAGAATGTTCTCGCGATATACATACATGGCAACCTCTGTATCATAAAAACCAAGTACTTTAAGCGTTGCCAATTCCCTTCTTCGCTCCGTGATATTGATGTTGTTCAGATTGTAAAGAACTACGAACGATAACATTCCGGCAACAACAATCAAAACAATCATCACACTGTCCAAAGCCGTCAACATATCGTTCAACTGAGCACTTAAATTTTCCGTGTATTGCACGTTCAGGATAGAATCGTATGTCAGAATCTTTTCTCCGATTTTCTCCAAAGACTTCTTATCCGCATCCGTCTTGATTAACAGATTGTTGCGGAAGACTTCTTCCTTATAAAGTTTCTGATACAATACATCCGTCATGTACACATAGTGCCCCACGTAATTCTCACAGATTGCGTGTATCTTCACCTTCTTTTCATTCATACCATCCTCGGTCAAAAGAATCTTGTCGCCCACCTTGGCACCTAGCATCTTCGCCGTTTTTTCCGAGATAATCACGCCTTCATCCGAGAGTTTGTAACCCTCTTTTGATACACGATCTTGATACACAAAGAATTGTTCCACAAGCTCCATATCGGAAATAACCGTCAGATATGCATCTACCTCCTCGTCCTCGTACTGTGTTGTAATACTAGACATGTGAGCACTTGTATGAGCATCAACATTCTCATTTTCATCCAGATAAGTCTCTAACTCCTTGCGAGTTTCCTCATCCATATCGTCACTTACATACACACTGGCTTCGTATGTCTGCAATTCATCGTATTGAATCTTTGCAACACTGCTAATCGAGTCTCTCAGGCCATACCCTACAATCAAAAGTCCCATGCAGCCGCCAATTCCAATAATCGTCATAAAAAATCGTTTCTTATAGCGGAATAAATTTCGCAGAGAAGATTTCCAGGAAAAACTCAAATGATTCCACAAGAAAGGAATCTTCTCAACAAATGTTCTCTTTCCTACTTTTGGCGCCTCCGGTCGCATCAGAACTGCCGGCTGTGCTATGAGTTCTTTGTAGCACGCCATAATTGTCGCTGCTCCTGTACATCCAATTGCAATGAGCATCGCGATAATTCCATATCCCCAGTGATAAGGAATAATCACATGTGGGATGTGAACATACATAATCTTATAGGCGACTATAATTACATACGGAAATATTTTCTCACCGACCAGCACACCAAAGATACTCCCGCCTCCGGTTGCAAGTAATGCGTAACCGAGATACTTACCAATAATGGCCATATTACTGTATCCAAGAGCCTTCAGCGTACCTATCTGTACCCTCTGCTCCTCCACCATACGTGTCATACTGGTAAGACTGATGAGTGCTGCCACAAGGAAAAAGATGCTCGGAAATACAACCGAAAGTGCCGCAATTCGCTCCGCATTGTCGCCATATCCGCTGTACTCAGGAATCGAGCTTCTATCAAACACATACCAGGTCGGAAGCTCGATATCAGCTACCTCTTCCTCAGCTTTATCAATCTCCGCCTGCCCCTCTGCGATCTGGGTACTAAGTTCCTGCTTCGCACTGTCTATCTCCGTTTTGCCGGATTCAATCTCTTTTTCGCCGGCGAGAAGCTCGCGCTCTGCCTTCTGGAGTTCTGCTTCTTTTTGCTTCAAAAGTGCTTCGCCGTCAACAATCTCTTTCTCCGCTTTGGCAATCTCCACTTCATATTGTTTCGAAAGAGTCTCCATTCGCCCTTCCAGAGTCTTAATGGTTGTCTTGAGTCTTGCAATAGTAGCCTGGGTCTCCACCTGCTGCGCCGGGTCCATGTTCTCAACCTGAGCTTCTAGATTGGCAATCTCATCTTCTAGGGATTTCTTCTCCTTCTCAAGCTCAGCCATACCTTCTTGATAAGCACCCTTCGCCTGCTCTAACTGTAATTTCCCCGACTCCAACTCAGCCTTGCCTTTTTCAATCTCGGCCTTGCCCGCTTCAATCTGGGCTTTCCCTATCTTAATATCCACTTCGGCATTATTGAGTTTGTTTTCATTTTCAGAAATCTCTTTCTCCGCTTCGGACTTCTTCTCATTTAGTTCATTCCGTGCCGCAGCAATCTCCAACATTGCACTCTCTGCAAGGTCATCTCTTCGCACCTCACAGCGCGCATTCTGCACCAACTGAATCTGCTCGATTGCCTCATCCACCAACTCGTCATACTCCGGCGTAAATGCCATAGCATCCTCCGCCCCGTCTACCATCGCAAAAATCTCTGTATAGACATCCAAAGCAAATGCACTCGGTGCAACCACCACGAAACCGCTCACCGAACCATTTCCGATTGTGCTGCTTCCTCTGTCCAAGGCAAAATAACATGGGCTGTTGCCACTTCCGACAATCTTATATTCTGTTTCATCTAACGTTTCTTTCAAATCCGCGTCTGTTCCGGACTCCAATTTCAACTTATCACCAATCTTATAGCCTGAGGATTTCAAAAAGTCCTGATCCACCAGACACTCATCAATCCCATTCGGAAGTCGTCCCTCTTCTACCGTAATCAGATTCATGTCCTTCGTATGAGACATCACATGAAGAACCTTCATATCGTCCTTTACCTCGCAGAGAACATCCACACTATAAGCACCTTTCGCCTGCTCGATGGCCGGAAGACGTTCAATGACATCTACATCCTCCTCGGTAAGTCCGTAAGTGCTCACAACCTTGATGTCCATGAGTTTATTTTCATCCACGTATGCATCACCCGAAAGCCTCATATCAGGCTCCGTCGCACGTATTCCAACAAACAATGATACACCCAGTGCCACGATGAAAAAGATAGAGAGGAAACGTCCTAAACTTTTACGGATTTCCACAAAGAAATCCTTTACCAACGCATTTTTTCTCTTCACTTACTACACCTACCATTCAATCGTTTCAACCGGAACCGGGTTCTCATTTTCAATAATCTTCGATACCTTACCGCTCTTGATATGTATCACGCGGTCTGCCATCGGAGCAATCGCCGAGTTGTGCGTAATCAGAATCACCGTCATCCCCTGTTTTCTACAAGTGTCCTGAAGGAGTTTTAGAATCGCCTTACCGGTATTGTAATCAAGTGCACCCGTCGGCTCGTCGCAAAGTAACAACTTCGGATTCTTTGCAAGAGCTCTTGCGATTGACACACGCTGTTGCTCACCGCCGGATAACTGTGCCGGGAAGTTGTCTGCTCTCTCGCCTAATCCCACTTCCTCCAAAACCTCTCTGGCATCCAACGGTTCCTTGCAAATCTGAAGCGCAAGTTCTACATTTTCAAGCGCAGTTAAGTTCGGCACCAGATTATAGAACTGGAATACGAAGCCAATATCTTCTCTTCGATAAGCAGTCAGATTCTTCGGACTGAACTTCACGATATTCTCACCATCCACAATTACCTTTCCGCTGGTTGCCGTATCCATTCCGCCCAGAATATTGAGCACCGTCGTCTTGCCGGCGCCACTGGCTCCAACGACCACCGCGAACTCACCCTTATTGACATGAAAATCAATTCCATTCGCCGCCGCAATCTCCACTTCGCCCATCTTATATATTTTCTTTACGTCACGCAATTCTACATATTTGTTCATAGATACACTCCGTTTTTGATAATTAAAATTTTTTGGTATTTTATTATACCATAAACTTTGCATTCATGATACAATACGTTTGTTAAAGAAGTATAAAATATGAAGGAGAATTTGAAAAAATGAAAGATTTAAGAATTATTCCTGTTACAAATATGGAGCTCGTCTACTCACTGGTGCCGGTTGCCGAGGAAATCTGGCGCGAACATTACATACCGATTATCGGAGAGAAACAAGTAGAATACATGTTAGAAAAATTCCTCTCAGCAGATGCACTTGTAGAACAGATTAACTCTGGCTACGAATACTTCCTCTTCTCTTATGATTATACATTTGCAGGATTTGCAGGAATCAAAGAAGAGGACGGGAAACTTTTCCTGAGCAAGTTGTACGTGGATAAAGAGTTCCGCGGAAAAGGAATTGCTTCTTACATGTTCCAAAAATTTGTGGAAATCTGTAAAATGCGTGAGCTGAACAAAATCTGGCTCACCTGCAACCGCAACAATACTAACTCTTACGAAATATACAAGCATCTCGGGTTCGTGACCGTGCGCGAGGAAGCAACCGATATCGGAGAAGGTTTCGTGATGGATGACTTCATTATGGAATATGAAGTGAAATAAGTTCTAGGCGAAAGAAAATGTCAAGCCGTTCTGTTAATACCAGAACACGCTTGACATTTTTTAATTATTATATGTTTGTACACCACATCTCATTGTGCCATCTAAGCAAATCTTCATCTTCCTTGATTCGCTTAAATATATGGGCAACTCGAACTGCCTCGAGTTTCATCGCCGCCTTGCCGATTCGCTCGTTACATCCAATTGGCTCATCGCTATCTATCCAATTAGGAAAATCGATATGCCAACCATAATCACGAATCTGAACACCGAGTTTTCGATACTTATCCGTCAAACCGAGACTCTCTCCACTCTGTATCCCCAATCTGTCCATCTTAACACTTTCCGGCGATACCGCCATCACATATGCCGTCTCACTATACCCTGCATGACCATCTCGAGGCGGGTTGTCCTTGCAGTTTGTCACAAGTTCCTTATCTTCCTCCGTGAACCCTTTAAATGCCTGTGCCTTCGCAATCCGCTTCATAACATCACAATGTATATTGACAATCAGGAAAACATAGTCATGTGGTTTATTTTCTAGCTTTCTCTGAAAAGCAGATAGCCATGCTCGATTTCCCCCATGACCATTAAACACGACAATCTTCTTAAAGCCATTTCGTGCGATCTGCTCACACAACTGCTCCAATAGAAGCATCTCTGTCTCTAACGGAAGAGAAATCGTACCTGCCGGAGTATGCGGAGTGTTTTCACTTAAATCTCCAAATATAAAATCCGGAAATACACAGACCGGTTCTATCTTCGATGCTTCCCACACGATATGACTCGCCTGAAGAGTGTCTGTTCCAAGTGGCAGATGCAGACCATGCTTTTCGACGCACCCCATTGGGATGACGCAGGTGTCCGCAGATGCCTCTCGTAGGGCTGCAAAATTTTCACTTGTTGTGTATAACCAACGTGTTTCCATAGTATCCTCCTTGCAACAAAATATAGAAAACGCTGAAACCCTTATTTCAAGGATTCCAGCGAACTTCATCACCAAATCGGAGTGACGTGATTCGAACACGCGACCTCTACGTCCCGAACGTAGCGCTCTACCAAGCTGAGCCACACTCCGTTATCATATATAAAATAAAAAAACTACGGAAAAGGGATTCGAACCCCTACTAACAGAGTCAGAGTCTGCTGTGCTACCGTTACACCATTCCGCATCAATATCTATCGAACAGATTTCATTATAACATTATTTTATTAAAAATCAACCCTTTTTTTTGAAAAAATATTGTCAAGAAACGCATTTTGTGATAAAAAATTAGAGTGAGGTGTTTTTTTGAATCGTCACCAATCAATTCATACATAGAAAGGGTAATCAAAATGGAAAAAATCTATACCGGAAAAACAAAAGACGTTTATAAACTTGATAACGGAAACGTTATGTTAAAATTCAAAGATGACTGTACTGGAAAAGACGGCGTGTTCGATCCAGGCGAAAACTCAGTTGGTTTAACAATCGACGGAATTGGTAAAGCGAACTTAGAAACATCTATCCACTACTTCGAATTATTAAAAGAAGCAGGAATCAAAACACACTACGTTGGTGCTAACTTAGAAGATGCTACTATGGAAGTTCTTCCTGCAACAGTATTCGGACATGGTCTTGAAGTAATCTGCCGTCTTGTAGCAACAGGAAGTTTCATTCGCAGATACGGCGAATACATCGCAGATGGTACTGTATTAGAAGGTGGATATGTAGAATGTACATTCAAGAACGATGACCTTGGTGATCCACTTGTAACAGGCGAAGGACTTGCAGCACTTGGCGTTATGACACCTGCAATGTTCGAAAGCATGAAAGAACAGACATTAAAGATTACAAAGATTGTTGCTGACGACCTTAAGACACTTGGTCTTGACCTTTGGGATATCAAATTCGAATTCGGTTATAACAACGACGAAGTTATCTTAATCGACGAAATTGCTTCTGGTAACATGCGTGTTTACAAAGATGGCAAAATCGTTGACCCAGTTGAATTGACAAAAATCATCAACAACAGATAATTACACATAAAATTTATGGGAGATGCGAGCATCTCCCATCAGAATGAAGACAAAGTACCGGACTCGCGTCCGGTCTTTTCTATTTATCCACATTTCTGTGGATTTTTTCCTTTTTATCAAGAAAAAAGTATCTGTTATTCACATAATAGTTTTTAAGTATCTTTCTCCCTCGTGATATAATATAAGTATCAGGAGGGATTGCTTATGTTGACAAAAGATGCTGACAAGAAAAGAGAACAAATACAGTTGTTTTGTATGGACGACATGGTTCCGCAGGACCATTTGCTTCGAATTATTGATAAAG
>JAZNHX010000040.1:0-15184 GCA_045577115.1 Faecalimonas sp.
TACAATGTTCCCATATAAGAAATCACTTACCGTAATCAAAATAAGCGGCAGTTTGATATCATCATCATAAAATATTTTTCGAAAGAATCCGTTGGCGTAGCCAAGCACCATATATATTAGTGCATAGAAACCAATCAAATCATTAAACATAATATCTACTAAAAGGCCGGATATAAAACCGACCAACATTCCTTCTTTTTTGCCGCGCATAAAACCAAAGGATGATGTCACAATAATGAGAAGATTCGGGGTTACACTTCCTAATGCAAGCCCTTGAAATACTGTGCATTCCAGCAGGAAACACACCAAAATAATCGCAAAGGTAACTATCTTTCGTTTCAAAATTATTCCTCCAATACATCAGCCTTTGTCGAGGTGATAATGAGCACTTCCTGAAGATGTTGAAAATCAACTGCAGGAATCATGTAGCCTGATCGTGTCAGATTGTTGGCATCTTCATGCACCTCATTGATATATCCGATCAAAATTCCCTGTAAATATTTGTTACTGATATGGGATGTTACAACCGGTTCTCCTGATTTGATTTCGGTATCGTTGTTTGGCAATTGTTCGAATCGTATTTTGCCTTCCTGCATAAGTGTCAAGTCACCATTGACAATGCAGGTGTCCGAGGTTGACAGAACAAGTGCACTGACATTACTTGCATCATCAATAATGGAACGTACTCTTGCCCACTTTGGACCCACTTCTGTCACAATGCCTACAAGTCCACCTTCTGCCATGACATTCATATCAACTTTGATTCCGTCATTTTTACCTTTGTCAATGACAAAAGAACTGAACCAGTTGCCGGAATCATTGGATGTCACTCGTGCACCTACCATTTGATAATCGGAATAATATTCATCCAGTTTATATAACTCTCGCAGACGAGTGAGTTCTTCCTTGTCCAATTGCAAGAGATTGTTTTTCATTTTTAAATCGTTGATTTCCTCTTTCAGTGCATCGTTTTCAGCTTGCAATTCCTTTAAAGTATCCAGATTCTTTGTGAGGTCACTCATCCAGATTCCAACTGTATTAATTCCGTTTTGCATTGGAACAATCGTGTAATTTGCAACTGCACGAAGCGGACCGTTTATTTTATCTGTAACAAGCGACAACCCCATCAGCAAAACACAGATAATGGAAAGAATCAAGAGCCAATATTTACTTGAAAACGATGATTGATTTTTCTTACGCATATTATCTCATCCACCTATAATTTTCATCTAACATTGAATATGTAATCTTCATCAGTTCCTTGGAAACGATAATCTTCTTCAAACCGTTTGCGGCACAGAATTCAGGTTGTGTGGAAACGTGAACTTTGATTCCAAGGGAATTTTCTATAAAGGTATCTATTCCTTTTAAATTAGCCAAACCACCCGTCAGATATATGCCGTCTTTTTTTATATTACGCTGCACTTCCGGTGGTGTACGTTCCAAAAGTGCATGTATTTCATGAACAGAGTTTTTCATCAAATCCTTCATTGCGGCATGCACAAGACTCATTGAAATACTCTTTTGCTCCGGTATTCTTGTGAGTAGATTACGACCTGCAACAGACATAGAATCCAACTCGAGCTTTGATTGTATTCCAAATGTGATTCGGAGCTGTTCTGCCGTCAATTGACCAATCAAAAACTCCTGATTATATCGCACGGAGTTAACAATCGCTTGGTCCAAAGAGGTGCTTCCGAACTTGAGCATTTTATTGAGAACCACACCTCCATATGCCAATATAGACAGTTCTGTCGTCTCGGCCCCAAGATTTACGACAAAGAGCCCCGGTGATTGCTGCACATCTAATCCAAGTCCAATGGCATCTGCGATGCCTCTCTCAACGATGCGAACCTCTTTCGCCTTTGCTGAAGAATGAACTACCAAATCATAGAATGCGCGTTTTTCCACCTCAGTTACATCTGTCGGCACGGCTACAATATATTTAGAACCACGAACAAAATGCCGTTCTTTTTTTATTAAATTTTCAAGTAGATACTGCATATTATAGAAATGTGAAATCACGCCCTCCTTCATAGGAAATAGAACTTCTATATTGAGTGGTGATTTTTCATACATTGCATATGCATCATCGCCAACTGAAAAAATGGTCTTTTCATTGGCGATTGCGATGGCGTTTTTTTCTTTCCACAGCGTATCCTGTTTTTTATCATAAACTTTAATCTCGTAAGTGCCGAGATCCAGTCCATATACGTTACCAAACATTTGTTGTCCTTTCAATTGCTATAAAAGTTTTTCTTCAGCAAAACTCATATAACAATTATTTCCAATAATGATGTGGTCCAATAACTCAATTCCAATCAATCTTCCGGCCTCTTGCACACGTTTTGTGAGCATTATGTCATTTTCGCTTGGAGTCGTATCTCCACTCGGATGATTGTGTATCAATATAATGGCCACAGCTTGTTTTTCCAGTGCTTCTATAAATAATTCACGCGGAGAAACCAAGGAAGCATTTACAGTTCCCTTGGAAATATCTTTTTCTCCGAGTAGCTTTGATTTCGAATTCAGCATCAGAAGCTTCATGTGTTCCTGCTTCTGATGTCGCATCTCTTCCATGTAATAATCAGCGATTGTAGATGGAAGAGATAATACAAGTCCCTCTTTGGCTGTTGCTTTTGCAAGACGCTTTGCCAATTCAGAAAGACAGAGAATCTGAACTGCCTTTACATTTCCGATTCCCCGAATGGATGTTAATTTTTCCAATGTGCAGTTGTGGATGTTCAGTATTCCGCTATCACCGCACGAAGAGCTTAAAATATATTCTGCCAATTCCAGTACATTGAATCCCTTCGTGCCTGTGCGCAGAAGAACTGCTAAGAGTTCTGTGTTTGTTAAGGAATCGGCGCCCTGCTCCAGACATTTTTCATAGGGAAGTTCATCTTTGTATTTTGTTTGTATCATCTAGTTTCTACCTAGACTCTCCTGCTATCATCTTTAAATAAAGCGGTAAATAATTGCTGCCAGAACCAAACCGAGAATACTCGCAATCGTAATCTTGATTGATAAGCCGAATGTGATTATCATGATGCCAAGATCCAAAACAATCGGGCTGTCAAGTCCAAAGGACTGGCCATAGTTTAACCAACTGAGCGTAGGCATGTCTTGTGTGAGTGTTCCAATAAAACCTCCCAGAACAATCCCTGCAAGCATCATAACTAATAAAACCCATGGGCTTTTAGAACCTGCTCTTTTCATATGTACTCCTCCTAATTCTTTTCCCCAAACTCTATTCATTTTATCATAATTTGAAAAATGTGTATAGAGTCAGCATATTAATTTTTTTTGAAGAACATTTGTCATTCTTCGTCAAATGGTGCAAACTTTTGTGCAATCATTTCGGCTATTTTGATACCGTCCATTGCTGCCGACGTAATTCCTCCCGCATAGCCTGCGCCCTCTCCGCAAGGGTAAATCCCTGTATTTTCAATCTGAAAATGTTCATTTCTTTCAATGCGGATCGGCGAAGAGGTTCGACTTTCCACACCGGAAAGAACAGTGTCAGCATTTGCAAAACCTTGAATCTGTCTGTCGAACGATTTTATGCCAAGTTCCAATGATTTGGCAAGATTTTCAGGGAATACTTCACGCACATTTGCCAAAACATATGCTCCTTTAATCTGCGGTGCGACACTTCCGAGTGCTGTTGTCGGCTCATTATTACAAAAGTCACCAAAACATTGTACCGGAACAGCACCTTGTCCAAGCCTGTACGCTCTGTCTTCCAAATCGCGTTGAAACTGTACTCCTGCTAACGGATGGTCACTTTCAAAATCATCCGGTGTAACTGTGACAATAATAGCACTGTTTGCGTTTACGCCGTCACGCGCATGGTAGCTCATACCGTTTACCGCGAGGTGACCTTCCTCTGATGAAGCATTTACGACATAACCTCCCGGACACATACAGAACGAATATATTCCTCTTCCGTCCTCTAAATTGGCCGTTACCTTGTATGCAGCCGCCGGAAGGTGATACGGACTGTCTTTCCCATATTGAGAATCATTGATTGTCTGCTGCTTATGCTCCACACGAACTCCCACTGCAAATGATTTTGCTTTTAAAGGCAGTTTCTTGTCATAGAGCATTGAAAACGTATCTCTTGCACTGTGTCCGATTGCCAACACGAGGGTCTGAGCAGGATATCGTTTCGTCTGTCCATCTGATTCTATGGTAATGGATGTCAAAGAACCGTCTGTCATTTCTATATCTGTCATTTGACTGTGAAAATGTACTTCTCCTCCCCATGCAATGATCTTTTCACGCATATTTCGAACCACATTGACCAAAATATCTGTGCCGATATGAGGTTTGTTTATATATAAAATCTCCTCCGGTGCACCATTTTGCACAAAGATTTCCAAAACCTTTCTATTGCGTCCGACAGGGTCTTTTACTAATGTATTTAACTTTCCATCCGAGAAGGTACCTGCACCTCCTTCACCAAACTGAACATTAGAATTCGGATTAAGTTTTCCGCAATTCCAGAATTCATTAACATCCATGGTACGTTCTTCAACCGATGCCCCTCGTTCAAACAAAATCGGACGATAGCCGTGCTGTGCTAGCAGATAGGCGCAAAACATACCCGCAGGTCCACAACCGATTATGACTGGACGGTGTTTCATATGATTTTTGCCAATAACCGAAAATGTATATGGTGTTTCTTTGACAACAGAAACCATGTTTCCTTTTTGTCTTTTCATAACCTGCACTTCATTTTGAACCGTCACATCAACAGTATAGACGTATTTTAATTCTGGTTTTTTTCGCGCATCAATCGATTGTTTTTTAATCTGATAATTTACAATATCTTGTTCGGAAATGCGAAGTGTCTTTGCAATTTTTTGTAACAAATCCTGTTCGCTATGGTTCGGTTGTAATTTCAGTTGACCGATTCGAATCATGTTAGTTTCCTTTCGCTGCGTGTTTTCCTGCAATATATCCGGTTGACCATGCCCACTGTAGATTGTATCCTCCACAGATACCGTCAATATCTAAAATTTCACCCGTCAGATACAGACCATCAGCATAGACAGACTCCATGGTCAGTGGGTTGACTTCTGTTGTATATACACCTCCGGCACAGACCTGTGCCTGTTCAAAATCATTGGTACCATCTATCTCAATTCGAAAATGCTTACTTACAGAAACAAGCTTGGAAAGTTTTTCCTGCGTCACATGTACCATTGCGTCATCACTGTTAATTGCAGATGCTTTTAACAATAATCCGATTAATTTTTTGTGAAACACACCTACCAAGAAGTTTTCTGCATTCTTGTGTCCGTGTACGTCTAATCGAGCCTGCAGGAACGATTGAAACGCATCATCAGACATGGTCGGAAGAAAGTCTACCTCTGCCACTACAGATTGTTTTTCGTGGAGGGCTTTTGCAGCATAACGGCTCACTTGAAATACCGGGATACCGGAGATGCCGTAATTGGTTAACTGAAGCTCTCCTGTATCTTCAGCAATATACTGTTCATTTACATACAGGCTTACCTTCGCTTGGGTGCGCACCCCACTAATCTGTTTGAAAAATTTGCCTTTCCCTCTTAATTGCACAAGAGCCGGCACAACGGATGATATGTGGTGTCCAAATGATTTTGCCAATGCATATCCGCTTCCGTCAGAACCGAGTACAGATGCTGCCTTTCCGCCAGTTGCAAGAATCACGGCATCACCTCTGAGAATGTTTTTCGTTGTATGAATGGCATATTCTCCGTTATCTTGAACAATCTTTTTCACAGATTGCTCCAATAGCACTTTAACCTGTAAACGTTCTATTTCCATGCATAGAACATCTGTAATGGTTGCTGCCTGATCAGAAATAGGATAAAGATATCCCTGACGTTCTTTGAGAATGACTCCCAGTTCTTCAAAAAAGGCAACTGTCCCATGATAACCAAATGTATCAAGCACATCCGACACAATTGCTGTATCATCTCCACGAAAACAACATGTATCCATATATGCATTTGTCAAATTACATCTTCCATTTCCTGTGGACAATATCTTCTTGCCCAGGCGGTCTTTTTGTTCCACAATGGTAACACACGCGCCTTCCCTTGCCGCAGTTATTGCAGCAACAAGGCCGGACGCACCACCGCCAACGATTATTACATGTCTGTTTTTCATAGTATATCCTCTTTTATTCCGGTAAAATCACAAGTCCCTTGCGTACCATTTCCTCTAATGAACGCAGTATACCGAATTTTGCATGTGCCCATGTAAGACCACCTTGGAAATATACTGCATATGGCGGCTTGATTGGTCCATCCGCACTGAGTTCAATAGATGAGCCCTGTACAAATGCTCCTGCAGCCATAATGACATCGCTGTCATAACCCGGCATTGCCCAAGGTTCCGGTGAAACATAGCTATCAACCGGTGCGGCTGCTTGAATTCCCTTGCAGAATGCGATTACACCTTCCGGAGAACCAAGCGTTACTGCCTGAATGATATCGTGACGGCTTTCCGTTCCATTTGGAATTACAGGAAAACCTAATTTTTCATAAATATTTGCTGCAAAGATTGCACCCTTTAACGCTCCTGCCACTACAGTAGGTGCAAGGAAAAATCCCTGATAGAAGGATTGCATCACTCCAAGAGATGCGCCGACTTCTTTTCCAAGTCCCGGTGAAGTCAGTCGGTATGCACAATTTTCGATACACTCCTGCGTACCTGTGATATATCCGCCAATCGGTGCAAGGCCGCCACCCGGATTCTTAATCAGAGAACCAACTATCATATCGGCACCCACATCGCTTGGCTCAATGGTCTCTACAAATTCACCATAGCAGTTATCTACCATAACTGTAACTTCCGGTTTGATTGCTTTTACAAATGCGATAAGTTCCCCAATCTGTTTTACTGAAAAACTTGGACGAGTCTGATAACCTTTGGAACGTTGAATCGTCACAAGTTTTGTCTTCTCATTGATTGCTTTTTTGATATTTTCATAGTCAAAAGTGCCATCTTCTAATAAATCAACTTGTCTGTAAGTGATTCCATATTCTGCAAGTGAACCTATTGATTTGCGAATCCCGATAACTTCCTCTAATGTGTCATATGGTTTTCCAGCAGGTGATAACAATTCATCACCAGGTCTTAAGTTTGCACTGAGCGCTAAATTAAGTGCATGTGTTCCACAGGTAATCTGCGGTCTTACAAGTGCAGCCTCTGTGTGAAATGTCTTTGCATACACCTCTTCTAATACATCACGCCCTCTGTCACTGTATCCGTAACCGCTTGCATAGTGAAAACATCCTTCGTTTACACGGCATTCCTGCATAGCCCCAAGCACCTTCAACTGATTGTATTCTGCCACGCGGTCAATCTCAGCAAATCGCTCTAATAATTTCTGTTCTATTTTCTTGCCATATTGAAATACTCCTTCTGAAATGCCAAGTTCTTTATAAATTGCTTCTGTATTTAACATGAAATAGTTGTCCTTTCCCGAATGCTCTTTAGCATTGCTTCTAATATTTTATCTTCATCGTAATCGTAAGACGGCTTCTCGATCCAAATGACATCGCGCTCTCTTCGAAACCATGTAAGCTGACGTTTTGCAAAATGTCTGGTGTCGCGCTTTAAGATGTAGATAGCTTCCTCAAGCGTACACTCATCATTTAGATAGTCCAAGATTTCTTTATAGCCAAGTCCCTGCATAGAAACCATATCTCTAGTATAGCCTTTATCTTTCAACGCCTTTACTTCATCTATCAGGCCTTCTTCTAACATCTGATCAATACGCAGATTGATTCGTTCATAGAGTTTTTCTCTGTCATCATTTAACACAAAGTAACAGAAATCATATGGTGAATCTTTTGCACGTTCCTGCTCATTATGCTCCGAAATCTTCTCTCCTGTCTGATGGAAAAACTCCAGTGCGCGAATTACACGTTTCACATTGTTGGCGTGAATCGTATCTGCAGACATGGGATCCACCTGGCGGAGCATCTCATGCAAATGATCTGCTCCTTTTTCATTTGCAAGTTGTATGAGTTCCTGACGGTAGGAATTGTCTTCATTGCTTTCTGTAAAATCAATGTCATAGAGAAGCGCCTGAATATAGAATCCAGTTCCTCCAACTACAATTGGAATTTTACCGTTTGCATAGATTTCTTCCATGGCCTCCTTTGCCATCTGTTGGAATTTGACAACATGAAATTCCTCATCCGGCTTCAATTCATCTATTAGATAATGCTTCACACCCTGCATTTCCTCCGGACGAATCTTGGCAGAACCAATGTCCATATATTTATAAACTTGCATCGAATCTGCAGAAATAATTTCGCCGTTTAAGGCCTTTGCAAGTCCGATGGAAGCCTTTGTCTTTCCAACTGCAGTTGGTCCTGTCAAAATAATTAATGGTCGTTTCATAGTTCTCCTAAACAATTCGTTTAAATTTTTTCTCCAATTCTCGTTTTGTCATTGCAATAATGGTCGGTCTACCATGTGGACAATGATATGGGTTGTCAAGTTTTAACAATTCACCAATTAACACTTCTACTTCAGCAGCAGATAGTTTAGAATTTCCCTTTACTGCTGCTTTGCAGGACATAGACGCAACCTTTTCCGCAATCATATCCGGTGCTACTGAGGAATGAATTCCTTCTACAAGGCTATCCAACATTTCGATAAGCAATTCTTTCTTTGCGATGCCAAACAGGTTGTCCGGAATGGCACGAACAGCATAAGAAGCTTCACCAAATGCTTCGATTTCGAATCCGATATTTGCGAAGGTATCCATGTGTTCTTTCAGAACATTTTCCTCCTGCATCGAAAGATTCAAGATAATCGGAGGACTAAGATACTGTGATGTATAGTCGCGCTCTTTCATATCATGTAATGTTTTCTCATACAGCACACGCTCATGAGCAGCATGTTGGTCGATAATATACAACTGTTCGTTGAATTCAACGAGCCAGTAAGTGTCAAATACTTGGCCAATGATTTTATGTTCTATAATCGCTTCCTTTGTGAGAAGTTTTTCCTCAAACAAATCTAACTGTTCTTCCTCTTTTGGGGTTTCAGTTGGCACAGTAGGGGTCGGCTTATTGTAGTTAATAGCCTCACGAATGCGGTCAACCTGCTCTTTTTCACGGTGAATTCCATGTACATCCTTCACTTCTGCCTGTGACATCTGATTGTGATAAGACGTTACTCGTTCCTGCATCTTTTTCATGAAGTAATCCAGATTCTTTTCTTCCGGTTTTGAAGGTTGTATTGGAATGTGAGGTCTGACCGGCGTTATTGCTGCAGTATCCTGCTTTGTAACAGGTTGTGGCACTTCAGGTTTTCTCGCTTCAGGTACTTCTACACGAGGAATCAGTTCACGTTCGCTGAGTGTATTTTTCACAGCCTGATAAACAAAGTTGTAGACCTCCTGCTGTTTTGAAAAACGAAGTTCCATTTTTGTTGGATGCACATTTACATCCAAATCATTCCCATCCATCACAAAATGTAACACTGTAAACGGATATTTGTGCTGCATGGTAAAGTCTTTATAAGCATCCTCAATGGCTTTCGCAATAATGTTGCTCTTAACATAACGTCCATTGATGTAGTAATTCTCATAATTGCGGTTTCCTCTGGAAATCAGCGGTTTACCAATATATCCGGTGATCTTTATACCTGCAAATGCCTCGTCAATCTCCAAAAGATTCATCGCAATCTCGCGTCCAAAGAGCTGATAAATAACATCCTTTAGTTTTCCGTTTCCGGAAGTATGTAGCTTGGGTTGATTGTTTGTAATGAATTCAAACGAAACCTCAGGATGAGAAAGCGCCAAGCGAATCATAAGCTCATGTACATGACTTGCTTCTGTCATCGCTGTCTTTAAAAATTTTCTTCTGGCAGGTGTGTTATAGAAAATGTTATGAATCAAAAATGTAGAGCCATCCTTTGCCCCTGCATCTTCAAGTTTCTTTTCTACACCACCTTCAATGACATAGCGAGAACCAAGAAGTGCATCCTTTGTCTTCGTGATCAACTCCACCTGTGCAATAGCTGCAATGCTGGAAAGAGCTTCACCGCGAAATCCGAGAGAAGCCACAGTTGTCAAATCCTCTACTGTTCGAATCTTGCTAGTAGAATGGCGAAGAAATGCAAGAGCAATCTCCTCCCTTGGAATTCCACAGCCATTATCTGTGATTCGAATAAAGGATATACCGCCTTCTTTAATCTCTACTGTAACGGCAGTTGCCCCCGCATCAATCGCGTTTTCCACTAATTCCTTTACAATCGAGGCAGGGCGTTCAATTACTTCTCCCGCAGCTATTTTATCAATTGTTATCTGGTCTAATACTTGAATATTTGCCATAATACTCCTTTAATTACCATCTGTTTTTCAGTTTGTTCTGCAGACGGTATATTGTATTTAACGCATCCATCGGTGTCAGATTGCTGACATCGATTTCTTTTAATTCAGTTAAAACATCATCATCTTTTACAGTGTCAAACAACGACATTTGAGCCAAATCCACCTCATCATAACGCTTGGTCTTCTTGACAGGCTCAGTACCCTGTACGGAAATATCACGGATTCTCGTTGAAATGTCGGCATCCACAAGCTCATTTACAATCTCTTTTGCTCTTGTGATGACAGATTCCGGAACCCCTGCAAGCTTCGCTACCTGAATACCATAACTCTTGTCTGCTCCACCTTTAACAATCTTACGAAGGAACACGATATCATCGCCCTTTTCTTTTACAGCGATACAATAGTTGTTTACGCCTTCTATCTTGCCCTCTAATTCCGTGAGTTCATGATAGTGTGTTGCAAATAAGGTCTTTGCCCCCAATAAACGTTTGTTGCTAATATGCTCGACCACTGCCCATGCAATGCTAAGTCCGTCAAATGTACTGGTTCCGCGACCGATTTCATCCAAAATCAAGAGACTCTTATTGGTGGCATTGCGAAGAATATTTGCAACCTCTGTCATCTCAACCATGAATGTACTTTGACCGGAAGCAAGGTCATCTGATGCACCTACACGAGTAAAAATACGGTCTACGATGCCGATATTTGCACTCTCAGCAGGTACAAATGAGCCAATCTGAGCGAGTAATACAATCAGTGCCGTTTGGCGCATATAGGTTGATTTACCTGCCATGTTTGGTCCTGTGATGATCGATACACGATTCTTCTTATCATCCAGATATGTGTCGTTCGCGATAAACATATCATTTGGAATCATCTTTTCTACAACTGGATGACGTCCGTTTTTGATATCTATGATGCCTTTCTCATTGATATTTGGTCTTACAAAGTTGCCTCTCTCTGCAACTAACGCTAAGGACGCTAAAACATCAATCTGTGCGATTGCCTTAGCAGTCTTCTGTATACGGAGAAGCTCTGCTGCAATTCTTTCTCTGACCTCGCAGTAGAGTTCATATTCCAAAGCATATAACTTATCCTCTGCACCAAGAATCATGTCTTCTAATTCTTTCAGCCTTGGTGTAATATAACGCTCTGCATTTGCAAGAGTTTGTTTTCTTGTGTAGTAATCCGGAACCAAATCTTTATATGAATTTGTCACTTCTAGGTAATATCCGAATACTTTGTTGTATTTGATACGCAGATTCTTAATACCTGTCTTTTCGCGTTCCTCTGCTTCCACTTCAGCAAGCCAGGTCTTTCCTTCTGTCTTTGCATTGCGAAGCTGGTCGACTATCTCATTGTAGCCTTCCTTGATAATGCCACCCTCTTTCATGGCAAGAGGAGGCTCATCCTGAATGGAAACCTGAATGAGTGAACAGAGTTCTTCTAATGTATCAAGATTGTCATGTAACTCCGTAAGAAGCGGTGATGATAAATCTCCAAGAATACATTTGATATGCGGAAGCATTTCCAGAGAACTTCTGAATGCAATCATATCTCTTGGATTCGCGGATTGGTATGTCACCTTACTAATCAGACGCTCAAGGTCATAGACCGGTGTCAGATATTCACGAATTTCTTCTCGGCAGATTGCGTTGTCTTTAAGTTCACTGACTGCATCCAGTCTCCTGATAATCTCATCCTTGTCAATGAGTGGCTGCTCCACAAAGCTTCGAAGCATACGAGCACCCATTGCGGTCTTTGTCTTATCAAGTACCCAAAGAAGCGAACCGCGTTTTTGTTTTTCGCGAAGCGTTTCGCACAGTTCCAAGTTTCTTCTTGAGGAACTGTCAAGAAGCATATATTTACCGGTTGTGTAACAACTAATATGTGATAAATGAGCCAAGGAGTTCTTCTGTGTCTCGTAGAGATACTGAAGGAGAGCTCCTGCTCCAATCATACCGCAGTTGAATTCTGTGAGACCAAGCCCTTCCAACGAAGATACTTTAAAATGCTCTTTCAGAGCCTTCTCACACATTGCATCGTCAAAATACCACGCGTCAAGTGCATAGATTGCAATTCCGAGACGATTTTTAAAATCATCTATATCGATTCCACTTACATAGAGTGGTTCGTTACAGATAATTTCCGAAGGAGCGAACTTTGCAATCTCATCCATGAGTTTACGCTCGTTATCTAATTCTGTTACAAAGTAATCTCCGGTGGTGACATCAGCTACAGACATGCCAAAATGGTCACCTATGTACACAATACACATGATGTAATTGTTCTTGCTCTCATCAAGTGCCTGCATATTAAGGTTTGTTCCCGGCGTTACAATACGAACAACCTCTCGCTTTACAATACCCTTTGCAAACTTCGGATCTTCAACTTGCTCGCAAATGGCTACTTTATAGCCCTTTTGTACCAAACGGTTTAGGTATCCCTCTACGGAATGATATGGAACGCCACACATTGGTGCTCGCTCCTCCAAACCACAGCTTTTTCCGGTTAAAGTAATATCGAGTTCTCTTGTTACCGTAATAGCATCATCGAAGAACATCTCATAAAAATCACCTAATCTATAAAATAAGATGCAATCCTTATATTGTTCTTTTGTCTCCATATATTGTTGCATCATTGGTGTTAATTCTGCCACGATATTTCTCCTTTGTTTTCACATAATCATACAGAGTAAATTATATCCTAAATTCAAGTAAAATACAAATGTTTTCTTGTCTTTACAGCACTCGAAATGAAGGTTTTTCTTCCTTGAAAATCCAGTGAAGCAAATATCCGTCCAAAAGGATACCCGCCACACAAAGTCCTGAGAAAATCACGGCAAACGGGAGGCAGATTTGTCCAAAAAGATGAAACGGCTGGTCGCTGTAATCCCAGACCCCTAGTCTGAGCCATTTATTAACAACAAGTCCTGTGATAAACTCACATGCGGTGACAAATATCGTACAGCGAAGAACCTGTATCCAGAGAGGTTTACTCCACTGCTCACTTCTGCCCTGCCATGCAAAGAATACCATACAGATACCGCCGAGAATGAACATACTCCAGTGAGAAAAACCACGAAATATCATTTCAAAGGCATAATAAAGCGTTCCTCCAAGCACCCATAAAAATCCGTATTCTAAAAGTCTTTTATAGAACATAAAAAACGTCCTCCCCATGCATTTATTACATAGTTTGGACGTTATTTGATATTTTATTTATGGTACTATAGCATTTCCCCCAGATAATAAAAGCCTTTGCACTCTGAGAGTTTTACATCTACAATCTGTCCAATCAGACTTTCATCACCCTTGAAGTGAACTAGCAGGTTGTTGCTCATGCGACCTGTGACAAGGGTATCATCATGGTCGTTCATGGATTCCACAAGGACAGGTTGCACGGTTCCTTCGTGAACACTACATACTTCAGCAGAAATGTCCTGCACTTCTTTGAGAAGTCTGTCAAAGCGATCTTTTACCACATCGTCCGGAACCTGATTCTCCATAATGGCAGCAGGTGTTCCGGTTCTCTTTGAGTAGATGAATGTAAATGCACTGTCATAGCGAACCTTTCTAACAACATCCATCGTCTCTAAGAAGTCCTCTTCTGTCTCACCCGGGAAACCAACAATAATGTCTGTTGTTAGCGAAATATTCGGCACAGCGGTTTTAATCTTGTTAACCAACTCCAAATATTGTTCCTTGGTATATCTGCGGTTCATCTTTTTCAGAATCTCTGTACTTCCGGACTGTACAGGAAGGTGAAGGTGTTTACATATCTTCTTAGAGTTCTTCATCACTTCAATAAGTTCATCTGATAAATCCTTCGGATGAGAGGTCATAAAACGGATACGTTCCAAGCCATCGATCTTTTCAATCTCTGTCAGAAGCTCGGCAAATGTCATAGGCTCTTCCAGATTCTTTCCGTAGGAATTGACATTCTGTCCAAGTAACATAACTTCCACCACACCGTCTGCCACAAGTGCTTCGATCTCACGAACAATATCCTTTGGATTACGGCTTCGCTCACGTCCGCGCACATACGGCACGATGCAGTAACTGCAGAAGTTGTTACAACCGAACATGATATTGACGCCAGATTTGAATGAGAATTTACGTTCACTCGGAAGATCTTCCACAATCTTATCTGTATCCTCCCAGATATCAATCACCATACGCTTTGACTCATATCGTGTAGCAATGAGTTCTGCAAATTTGTAAATATTATGAGTTCCGAAGATCAGATCTACAAAACGGTATGATGTCTTTAATTTTTCAACCACATGAGGCTCCTGCATCATACAACCGCAAAGACCAATCATCATATGCGGATTCTTCTTTTTTGCGTGCTTTAATTGACCAAGACGACCATAGACACGCATATTGGCATTCTCACGGACCGTACATGTGTTGTAAATGACAAAGTCAGCCTTATCCTCGTCAGCCTCTTCCTGATATCCAATCTGCTCAAGCACACCAACTAATTTTTCTGAATCACGGGCATTCATCTGGCAGCCAAATGTTGTGACACAAAAGGTAAGCGGACGTCCTGCCTCTAGGGAAGCCTCTTTTACATATTCTCTTGCCTTTTTTATGTAATAATATTGGCGTTCCGGATCAGATGTCGGCGCTTCTTTTGTAATATCCATACTGTCTATGTGTTTTTCTAAATCTTTCATTCACAAGTTCCTTTCTAAACAAACTGGTTTATAGCTTCATCGTATTCATAATCAATATCTGCCAGTCTCTCAATCAATTCTGTTTTGTTGACTGACATTTCTTGACAAAGTGTATCCAAATCCTTATAAAAATCTCTTAGTTTTGTATTTACAAC
>JAZNHX010000041.1:0-3912 GCA_045577115.1 Faecalimonas sp.
TTATTTAGATGTATTGACAAAAAAGGATATCTATCTAGAGGATTTTGATTCAGAACAGAAGTATCGAATCTTTTATGAACAAGAAACAAATATGATTGTAAAAGTTGAGGAGATAGAATAAAGAGATTGGAAATAGTAAACAAAAAGTTTTCAGGTATCTCCTGACAAGAGCCTTTGGAATATCAAAAGGTGTTGATTGCTAGTATGGTATACTTGTTTTTATACTTAAAGATTCACGTAAGATTAACATTAAAACTCCACAACCTAAAAGAAATGCGAAATAACCTCGTGAGATTCTGTGATTAGTCTTGTAACTGTGGTTCGGAAGATGTGGAGGGCATGGACAACTGTTTGACCGGAGGGAGTTTTGGACATGCCCTCCTAATATCATCTCCGAACGCAGTTGCTTAGACGATTCCAGAATCTCTCGCACAGTTATTGAGCGTTCTTTTAGAGGCGGAGTTGCTTGGTAATCTCTTTGTATGATATAATAAACTATCAATACGGATTAAATGGTTTACTAAAAAAATAACTTGTTTCTCGTTTTGACTATGGTAATGGTGCATATAAAACATATCAGTATGACACACAAGACAGAGTAACTTCCGAGGCTACAAACGGAACAACAACTCGTACCTACATCTACGACAAACATGGAAACATCGCACAGACCACAGACCATCTGACAAACACAACAACAGATTACAGCTACGACCTCATCGGAAGAATCTCACGTATCAAATCTTCCGATGGTCAGACAACCAACTTTATCTACGATACCTACAATCGTTTGTCACTTTCAAAATGGTCAAAAGGAGACACAACACTTAGCAGTAGTTATATCTACGGCGATAATTCTGTAGAGAACCAAAAGACCGGTCTTATCTATGGCGTAAAACTAAATGGAACACAGCAATTAGGATACGAGTACGACGAACTGGCAAGACTACAACGCCGCTCACTCTATACAACAACACCATTTGCGACCGAATACACCTATCTAGAAGGTGCAAGTGCCAATACCACAACAACACTTGTCAAAACACTGAAAAACGGAAACGACACTTTAGAATACACCTACGACGAATTGGGCAACATTACAAGCGTTTCCAAAAACGGAGCCATCATCGAACAGTATGCCTACGATGCACTCAGCCAACTCATAAGCGCAACCTATGGTGGTAATACCTATACCTATTCTTACGATAACGGTGGTAACCTAACGGAAATCAAGAAGAACGATGAAGTTATCAAAACTTACACCTACGGTAATAGCGAATGGAAAGACCAACTAACCGGATTCAACGGCGAAACCATCACCTATGATGCAATCGGTAATCCACTCATTTATCGAAATGGAATCAACTTCACATGGCAGAACGGAAGACAACTAGCCGGCGTAACACAAAATGGAAGTTTACTCGCAACATACATCTATAATGCAGATGGACTACGAAATACCAAGACAGTCAACGGAATTACTACAGAGTACTATTGGCAAAACGGAACACTGTATGGACAGAAGACCGGTGACGAAAGTATCTTTTATCTGTATGATGAAAATGGAAGCGCTTACGGATTTATTTACAAAAATCTAACAGAACAGTCGCATTACTACTATGAATTCAACCTACAAGGTGATATAATAGGAATCATAGATAGTACAGGAACGAAAGTAGTAGAATATACCTACGGCGCATGGGGAGACCTAATCAGTGTCACAGGAACACTAGCAGACAGCATCGGACAAAAGAATCCACTGAGATATAGAGGATATTACTACGATGCCGAGACGGGATTCTATTATGTATCCAGCCGTTATTATGATCCTGAGATTGGGCGGTTTATTAGTGCTGATGGTGAAATATCAGGAATCGGCGGAAATGTATTAGGTTATAATCTTTTTGCATACTGTTTTAACAATCCAGTTAATTATAGTGACCCAACAGGTAACTGGCCAAAACTTAGTACGATTTTCAAGGGTGTTGCTGTAGCTGCAGCAGCTGTAGCTGTAGTAGCAGCTTGCGTTGTGGCAGCACCAGTATTAGCAGGCGTTGGAGTCGCAAGTGGCTTAGCCGCTACGGCAGCAAGTGTAGCTACAACAGCATTGTGTGTATCGGGTGTAGCCAGTACGGCAGCAATAGTAACAAGTGTGGTTGAAAATACGTCAAGGAAAAAGAATACTAGAGATCAAAGTGTGTATGTTATGAAAAATCAATCAGATGAAGTAGCGTACGTAGGAAGAACAAATGATCCTAGCAGACGACAGAGAGAACATGAAAAAGATATTAGGAAAGCTGACTTGCAACCACTAGAAGTTGTATTTACAGGATTGACAAAGAACCAAGCAAGAGTGGTAGAGCAAGTTCTTATTTCAGCCTATGGAATCAATAATTTATACAATGCTCGAAGAGAAATTGCTGTAGGTAACATAAGTAAATATTCTGAATATGTAGGAAGTACTATTAGTTTGTTTGGAAGTTTTTATGAAAGCGAAATGCTTAATCTTATGGGAAGGTAGGTGTTGACTTTGGGAGCATGGGGAACGTTATTGTATGATAATGATACAACAAATGATATTCGTGGTTATTATGTTGACCAGCTTCGACGCGGAAGAACAAACGAAGAAGTAACTCAACAAATTATAAATGATAATATGGAAATACTTGAAGATGTTGAAGAAGGACCTCTTTTTTGGTATGCGCTTGCTGATATTCAATGGGATTATGGTCGATTAATTCCATTTGTGAAAGAGAAAGCCCTAGAATTTATAGAAAGACCAGAAGAATTAGAACGTTGGAAAGATATGGAGGGGGATAAGGCATTACAGTGGGAACAAACTCGTATAGAGTTAAGAAAAAAATTGCTTTCACCACAACCACCTATCAAGAAAATCACGGCATATCGACTTTATAAATGCAAGTGGCAACTTGGTGATGTGTTTGCTTATCAATTTCACGAAGAATATAGTAAAAAACACGGAGTTTATGGTCAATATATTATTTTTCGAAAAGTAGAAGAAGATATATTGTGGCCAGGTCATATTGTACCATCGGTTCAAGTGTATTGGTGGATTGGCAGTGAACTTCCTACATTAGAAAAAATCAAAACCATGCCCTTGTTGCCTCAAAAATTTTGGCCAGTTGCATATACAAGAAATCCAGAAAAAGAAAAAGAATTTTTGTTGAATTTGCAAGTTTCAAGGGAAAATGCGATTCCAAAAGAATATCTCACATATCTAGGGAATATTTCTGGCAATGATTTAGTGGCATGTCGAGGAATGGATTATTATACGGGATATGCTCGGACTGAATGGAAAAACTTTGAAATAAAAATATTAGACCAATACAATGCGTGGAATGGTGAAAAATAATCTAGTATTCTATTTGTGGCATGTTACAAGAAAAGGTTTCAGGATTTTTCCTGACAAGTGCCTTTGGGCTATCCAAAGGCGTTGCTTGCTAGTATAGTGTATTCATTTTAACAACAAATACACTTTGCAAAGTTTAAAATTAGGCTTCGATTTATGTCTTTCAAGTGAGGAAACAGATAAGAGCAATGCTCTATATCTGTTTTTCTCACATAAGGAGGCATGTATGAAAAAAGTTAAATTAGTTGTTACAGAGAAGTTTGTTGGCAAGCGTGACTTGGAAGATGTTCTTATATCAGCTTTTCGAACCGAATTGTCTGTGTTGAAAAATGACGAAATATCCGTTATAATGAAAGCAACCAAACAGTCTCAGGATTCATTTTGTTCCGGAAAGGAATTAAGGAATGGAACAAATGAATAATGAGCAGACAATTTATAATGCAGCATTGTACTGTAGACTAAGTAAGGATGATGAACAGGCAGGAGAAAGTGTCAGTATTGGAACGCAGAAAATAATCTTGGAGAAGTTCTGCAGGGAGAAT
>JAZNHX010000042.1:0-2005 GCA_045577115.1 Faecalimonas sp.
TATCCGGTTCTATATATTCAGGAACTGACTTATAAAAATAGTACATATACGATTCGTTGGATAGAAGAGGGAGAAATGATTACCAAAACATATAAATATATGCTTCGATATGAAGGAGAACCTAATTCAGAAACGGCATTATTTGATTCATATGTGAAATATGTTTTGACAAATGATTCCACAGTGACATGGGATCAAATTGAACGAGGAATTTTTAGTTCTCAATTGGGGGATGGCATAGACCATTATACAGTGTATAATGATTGGATTTATAAAAATGAAGAATGGGGAATTACTTTAACTGCAGAAAATGTTACACCAACAAGTGCAACAATTAAATGTACTCAATCTGGCGGAGAACCAACAGGGGAACTACAAACGGGCAGTCGGTATGTTTTAGAAACATGGACACAAGAGTATGGTTGGCGGGAAGTACCATGTTATGCTGAGGTTTATTGGACAGCAGAAGCTTGGCTTATTCCCAAAGATAGGATAACAGAATGGGATGTTGAATGGGAATGGTTATGTGGATCACTTTCAGAAGGAACATATAGAATTGGTAAGAAAATTACAGATTTCAGAGATACTGGTGATTATGACACTGAAATTTGTTATGCAGAGTTTGAAATAGTAGAATAAAACATAGAGGTGCAAATGATTGAGATTGTTTTTAGCGAAAGCGCTGGTGGAGGTTTGAAAGTAGCGCAACGATTTGGAGAAGGTAAATATAGAGGGGTTAGTACAGTTATTCTTGGTCATTCAGACGGAAGAGAAGCAACACAGGAAGAACTGGAACAGGCAAAGCAGGAGTTCGAACGAAAAGAAAGAGAAGCATGGGAAAAGGCAGTGCCGATAGGTGGAAGACCATCAGATGTTTTTTGTCTTGCAGTTGCGTTAAGTGTTGGCGATATTTCAGAAACGATTCCGGGAACAAAAAGACGAGAAGTGATAGAAAATATTTATGTGAAATGTTATCCAGAGTTTCATCGTTTCGATGCACAGGAGTTGATAGATAAAGTTGGAGAAAGCCTGGAAATTATATCAAAGCGACTACTTGAGGGAGAAGCAGTGCGTATTTGGTACAGTGATAATCCAGATGAACTTTGCGGAATGTACTGGTTTATGAGTTGGTTGCAACAGTTTTACAAAGAACTTTCGCCGAAAGTATATATTGTCAAATTGCCGGAATATGTAGAAAAGGATGATGATACAATCATTCAAAAGTATGCTTGGGGTGGCGTTGGACCAGAGGAATGGAGTCAGTATATACCATTGCAAAAAGAGGTGACGGAAGCATTTGTGAAGATGTGTGCCATACAGTGGAATATATTGCAACAGGAAAATGCAAATCTGCGTGCGACATTAAATGGGAAATTGGTGAGTGTATCAGAAGATATATATGATTATTATATCTTACAGGAAATAAATAGTTGCGAAGACCAATTTAATGAAGCGAGGTTGATTGGTACAATTCTAGGAAAGTATCAACTAGGGATAAGCGATAGTTATGTTCATTCGCGAATCGAAAATATGATTAAAGAAGGACAACTGGAAGTTGAATCAGTGGCTAAAAAGGATATGCCTATATCTAATAGAGTGTTAAAGCGATTGGACTAATGCATCTTAAGAAATTGTTAAGTAGACATCATTACTTTACCATGCTAAAATGTAAGCAGATGCAATACGGATGTGCAACTGCTGCGGGAGGAATGTAACATGAAGAGACGTAAATGGACGCAGAAAGAGGTCAGCGACTGGTTAAAGAAACATCATGCACTCATCTACTTTAATCCAAGTGATAAGAACTTATTTGTACGCAAGTATTATGGTATAGGGTGGATTATGAATCTCGGAAATCCATGGGGATATGCTACCGTGATAGGAGCGCTTGTTATCCCATTACTAATTACTCGCATTCTATAGCATTTTAGGGGAATAAATGATGAAATTACATAAGGTGATAAAAAGACTTATAATTATTTGTTTTTGCATGGGAGCCATGGGG
>JAZNHX010000043.1:0-16042 GCA_045577115.1 Faecalimonas sp.
CCAAAGAAAAAGAGTGGCTTAGTTATAAAAAATAATTCGGGTGAAAATTTATTGAGATATATGTTGGAAGCTCGTATTGAAGATGATTCATCTGATGGTGTAAATGAAGTTAGAATGTTTTGCTTTGATTGGCTGATATTAAATTGTCAGATAAGCAAGCTACAGTTTATTGCCCATGATAGTAGATTGTACGCAAACATGGATCCAAGACAAAGAGAAACACTTTTTAGAATTGCATATGAAACGTGCATAGAAAAAGATTTGCAATACATCTGTTCCATTAATGAGGATGCGCTTGATTCGTTTGAGAGTATGATGAGTGAAGAAGAATACAAGAATATTGTAAAAGACAGTATTATCTTGGAACTTAATGATGATGCACCTGAAAGCAAACTACTTGGAATCCAAATAGATATTGATTTGGAAGATAAGAGCAAAGCGGCAGATGATATGAATTAAAGAAAACGTAAGTAGAAGAGGAATGTCCTATCGATTATGAGGGCATTCCTTTTTTGTTATTAATAATGTTTACATATATTGTGTAAAATAGGTAACTCTTGATAGAATCAATCATTTAACCAATTTCTGTATCTCTGTTTATTTCAAGATTTTTATCGGTAAAAATGAAAATAATAAGGATGGTATAAAAATATACTTTGATATTTAGTTTAAAAGGATATATAATAGTTGTAACAGAACGATATAAATATCACAGAAAGGAAATACCTATGAACATCGCAGCATACTGTCGTGTTTCCACCGACAAAGAAGATCAATTGAACAGTTTAGAAGCTCAAAAAGAGTTCTTTGCTGAATATACCAAACGAACAGGGGATGTCCTTATTAAATTATATGCAGATGAAGGCATTTCCGGAACTAAAATTAAAAATCGTAAGGAATTTCTTCGCATGATGGCAGATGCTGAGAGAGGTTTGTTTGATATGGTTGTGGTAAAGGATATCTCTCGCTTTGCCAGAAATACGGTAGATTTGTTGCAGAGTGTTCGTAAACTAAAGGCACTAGGTATCGAAACACAGTTCCTGACTGCCAATATGACTAGTATGGGTAATAGTGAATTTGTCCTCACTATCTTCGGCGCATTGGCTCAAGAGGAGAGTGCCAATACTTCCAAGCGTGTGAAGTTTGGTAAGAAGATGAACGCAGAAAAAGGACGAGTTCCGAATATCGTCTATGGTTATGATAAGACTATTGGAGATTACTTTAATCTTGCGATTAATGAAAAAGAAGCAAAGGTTGTTCGTCAGATTTATCAGTGGTATACAAAAGATGGTTACGGCGGAGCCAAGATTGCCACTATGCTTAATGAACGCGGATTAAAAACAAAGCGTGATTGTAATTGGAGTCAAAATGCAGTTTGTCGTATTTTGACCAACGAACTTTATACAGGTAAGATTATCAACGGAAAACAAGAAGTGGCTGATTTTCTTACAGGGCAGAGAAAAGACAAAGATGAAACAGAATGGTTTGTGGTGGAACGTCCGGAGTTTTGTATTATAGACGATGAAACATATGAGAAGGCACAACAGATATTGCATAGCCGACATGATTCCTTCAATATTACTAAAGAACGTCAAAGCAACAAACATCTATTTTCAACTTTAATTAAGTGCAAGGATTGTGGATGGTCATTTCGTAGAACAGTCCGCACGTATAAGAACACCTATGTGCGTTGGGTGTGTTCTGGACGAAATGGGCGAGGGGCAGATAGTTGCCTCAATGCAGTTTCTGTAGATGAAGATGAATTGATTGAAGTATTGCAAGAATATTTTGTCAGTGTCTTAAAACAGAAGAAAAAAGTAATAGAGCATGTTGTAAATGAATTCCAAAGAGTTTACAAAGCCAAAGATGAAAACTTGGAATACGAAAAGGAATTAAATGCACAATTATCGAAACTGAAAAAATCTCGTGAAAAGTATATGGATATGTATACTGACGATCTGATTTCACGTGAAGAGTTAAATGAGAAAATCGGAGGAATGAGAAAAGAGATTGAACGATTAGAAAATGAACTCAAAATGGTTTCCTATAATTTAACTAAAGGAGAACAACTGGAAGCCATACTAAATAATACATTTAGGACCATCGAAGATGTGTCTGATGTCAGAGAAATGACCAATATGCAGCTAAAACGAATCATTCAGAAAATAGAAGTGGACAAGGATGGCAATGTGGATATTTTCTTGCGTCTTATTGGAGATTTGGGTTTGGATGATACCGTTCTAATTAGCGACGACCACACATAAGGACGTAGCCGAACGTCTTGCCCAAATTAATCCGACGTTAGCCGCAGAAGCAAGAAAGGTTTTGGATGTGAACAAATCCGAACGTCACATTCGTGGAGGTATGGCGACGAAGGAAAAGTATCTACATATGGAGCAGAAAGGGAATTGGTGGAGAACAATATAGTTCTCTACCATTTTTATGTAAAAGAAATCTTTTGAAGTTCATCTATATATATGATAAAATTTGCTTAAGTTCTTAACGTAAGGAAGTAAATAATATGAGAAGACCAAAATCAAGTAAAACACCCAAGTGGATTAAGATAGCCATATACCTCATTCTGGCCCTTCTAGTCGTTCGGAGTGAACTGATAGATGTAGGAATTCTGCCAGGTGCATCTGACCGAAATTATTCCGAAGTGGAAGAGTACGCTGACAAGCCATATGTAGAAATGAATGGCAACAAGCCGGAGTTCGAAGAATTGACAACCGAATGCTTTGAGAAGTATTCTAAGTTGGACAGTCTAGGCAGGTGCGGCGTAGCGTATGCGTGCGTTGGGCTGGAGATTATGCCGACAGAAGAACGAGGTGCAATCGGACAAGTGAAACCGACAGGCTGGCATACTATCAAATACGACATTGTGGACGGAAAATATCTATACAATCGTTGTCATTTAATCGGATATCAGCTAACAGGCGAAAATGCCAATACGAAGAATCTGATTACCGGAACACGTTATCTGAATGTGGAAGGAATGCTTCCGTTTGAAAATATGGTTGCAGAGTACGTGGAGGAGACAGGTAACCATGTGATGTACCGCGTGACACCTCATTTTGAAGGAACGAATCTGATTGCGAGCGGTGTGCAAATTGAAGCCTACTCTGTGGAGGACGATGGAAAGGGTGTGTGCTTTAACGTGTATGTATATAATGCACAGCCGGGAATTACGATTGATTATGCGAACGGCGACAGCCGACTTACAGAAAATGACTAGAAGATAAGGAAGAAAAGAAATGGTGTAGTAATATCCAATGTGCAAAGAAGGGAAACATTTGGGTGCGATCGTAAATAGTTTCGGATATTCAAAATTATAGCAGAGATGGGGATTAAAACCCATGAAGACAAATAACAACGGGGTACACTAAAAAGCATACCCCGTATTCTTATGCGCAAATTACGCAAATCGTTATAATTATAAGTTAAAGTACTTATCAAACTCTGCCGGATGTGGAATCTTAGACATCTCGAAGCACTCTTTTCTCTTCATAGCGATGAAGTTTTTAATCAAGTGTTCAGGGAATACTCCGCCTGCTGTCAAGTAATCGTGATCAGCCTCAAGCGCATCCAAGGCATCTTCCAAACGAGTTGGGAGAGAAGATAACTTTGCTTTTTCTTCCGGTGACAATGAATAGAGATTCATGTCGTATGGTCCCCAGCCCTCTGCATGTGGGTCAATCTTATTCTTGATACCATCGATACCTGCCATAAGAAGAGCAGCGTAGCAAAGGTATGGGTTACATGTAGCATCCGGGTTACGAATCTCGAAACGACGAAGCTTCGGAGATTTTGCATATGCAGGAATACGAATAACAGCACTGCGGTTAGATGTAGCATAACCGACTGTCACAGGTGCCTCGAATCCAGGAACTAATCTCTTGAAGGAGTTCGTACTTGGGTTCGTGATTGCACAGAGTGAAGAAATATGTTTGAGCAAACCACCCATGAAGTAGTGTGCTGTTTTACTCAGGTGTGAGTAGCCTTCATCATCAGAGAAAACAGGCTCCCCGTCTTTGAGAAGTAACATATGTACGTGCATTCCGTTTCCGGCTTCCTGATAAACCGGTTTCGGCATAAATGTTGCTGTCATGCCGTACTTCTGTGCTGTATTATGGATGACATATTTAATCATCATAGTGTTGTCTGCCATCTTAGACATTTGTCCAAGCATTGGTTCAATTTCAAATTGGCCTGCAGCACCAACTTCCGGATGATGGTATTTGATCTCAATACCCATCTTTTCAAGTTCTAAGCACATTTCTGAACGGCACTCGTAAGTGCGGTCGAACGGTTTTGCAACGTGATAGTTCTTCTGGTGAGGAACTACACAGCCAAGACCTTGATTTGCACTATTCCAGTAAGCTTGTTCGCAGTCCACCGAGAATCCGATTGAATCAGGAGAAACTGACCAACCTGCCTGGTCGAACATATGGAATTCGAATTCTGGCAAGATTAACATGGTATCAGCAATGTCACAGTCTTTCATGTACTGCTCAGCTGCCAAAACAATGTTTCTTGGATATTGATCCAAAGGGCGATTCTCCGGATAGTCGATAACCATTGCATTTCCTGTGATAGAGAGTGTTGGTATCTCACAGTATGGATCAATCAGTGCGGTATCCAAATCAGGGATAAATACCATGTCACTCTTTTCAACTACGGCGTATCCGTAGTTGGATGCGTCAAAACCGATTCCATTTTTCATAGTGTCTTCTGTAAATTGAGAAGCCGGAATCGTCACGTGACGGAACTGGCCGTTGATGTCAACAATTTTAAAGTCAACCATTTTAATGTCCTGTTCCTGAATCATTTTCATGATGTCTGAAGCTGTTCTTTTCATTTGTTTTACCTCCAGTAAAAATTTAACGATATTCAGTTGATAATAGAATACTCCATGAGAAGTAAAAATGCAATATATTTGCAAAACAAAAAGGATTACGCTTGCGCGAAATCCTTTTGCAGTCTTATCGGTTCAACCACCAGAATCCAAAGTTCAGATATGCCGCAAATGTCACCCAGAGTAAATAAGGTAAATTCAAGTATGCGGCGGTTTGTGATATTTTATCGAACTGTCTTATCATTAGTATAATTAGCACCCATAAAAGCAGTATCCAGAAAAACGAGAACAGACGCCATTCAAAGTTGAAGAAAAAAATCGACCAAAGGAAGTTTACAATGAGTTGATAATTGTAAATCATCAGGGCGTCGGATTTTGCTTCTGTATCGGCATCTGATGTTTTGATGAGGTAGGAGGAGATTCCCATCAGCGTGTAGAGGATGGTCCACACAACCGGGAATAGCCATCCGGGTGGTGCGAGGGGTGGTTTTATCAGGGTGTCAAAATCATGCATTGCATTCCGGGTAAGAAGGCCGGCCACTGCTCCTATCAGAAGCGGAAGGGCAATGCTTTTTATAAGTAGTTTTCTGTTTACATTCATAGCATGTACCTCCACTACTAATATATGCGGGAGGGAGACAGATATGACTCGAACAAGTTATACGTTTGCAAAGAGAAACAATGCGTAGTATACTGTAAAAAAATATGTGGTAAATAACTGAGAAAAGGAATGACATTATGAATCATACAACAGAGAAAAAAGGTCTTAATATTAGTGCAAAATCATTTATCTCAGCAATCCTGGTGATATTTGTCCTTATGGCTCTCACCTATAGTCTAACATTTGTGGTGCCTGATGCAGGGATTCCGTTTTGGAAATGGATGCTATCACCGGTTCTGGTGCTCGCCGGAGAAGGCAATGTTTCGCTGATTGCAGTCATAGCATTTTTGCTGGTGATTGGCGGCGTGTTTAACTGTTTGGAAAAATGCGGACTGATGAAATATATGCTTGATAAGATTACGTTTCGATACGGAAAAGAGCGATACAAGTTGATGGCTTTTATCTCTCTGTTTTTTATGGCGATGGGAAGTTTTATCGGTTCATTTGAAGAGTGTGTACCACTTGTTCCCATAGTGGTGGCACTTGCGATTCGTCTTGGATGGGACGCACTGACAGGTATGGGTATGAGTTTGCTTGCTATCGGTTGTGGTTTTTCCGCAGGAATCTGTAATCCCTTTACCATAGGAGTAGCGCAGGAGGTTGCAGGTCTTCCGATGTTTTCAGGGATGTGGTTTCGTGCGTTAGCGTTCACCTTTGTATATGTGCTTCTTATGACGTTCTTACTTTTGCATGCGAAGAAAGTCGAGAAACCTGTCGATACCACAGAGGCACAGGCTACGAGCAAGGAGTTTGAAGAAAACGAAACAATGAATAGAGGTCTTCTGTGGTTTGTAGGACTTATGGCTATAGGCATTGCAGTCGTGCTGAACTCCGTCTGGATTACAGCACTTCAAGATTACACGATGATTATTGTGGCACTCACATTTTTGTTTGCAGGTATGATTGCTAGTGCAGTTTCACGTACATGCGGGAACCTCGCAAAGGTATTTGGGAACGGCCTTGTCAGCGTGCTTCCGGCAGTGTTCATGATACTGATGGCAAATTCCATCAAATATACCTTGGTTGAAGGAAAAGTTCTGGACACATTACTTGGTGGCGCAATTGACATTGCGGGGACTCTTCCGAGATGGTCGGTGATTCTGTTTATCTATCTGATTGTGTTAATCATGAACTTTTTTATCTCCTCCGGCTCGGCGAAAGCGTTTTTGCTGATGCCATTGATTGTTCCGGTTGCGGAAGTGTTTGGCATCTCAGCACAGCTTTGTGTGGTAGCATTTGCATTTGGTGATGGATTTTCTAATGTGTTTTATCCGACTAATCCGGTGCTTCTTATCAGTCTTGGCCTTGTAAACGTGGAGTATGGGAAATGGGTAAAATGGAGCTGGAAATTCCAGTTTCTAAATCTTATTCTGACAAGTGGATTGTTACTTGTAGGACTTATAATTGGATATTGATATATGATTCACTCGGCACGCCAAAAGGTGTGCCGAAATCTTTATAGAAAGAAACTTTCTAAGACAAAGTCGCACCAAGCGTATTGTTATATTATGTTGAAGAGGTGAAGAAAATGTATAGAAGGTTTCGTGATTTGAGAGAAGACAAAGATATGACACAAGCTCAGATTGCTAAAATATTGAACTGCAGCCAAAGAGCCTACAGTAACTATGAGCGGGGGAAAGTTGATATTTCTACCAAGCAACTTGTTGAGCTGGCACAGTTTTATGGAACTAGCGTTGACTATTTGCTGGAGTTGACGGATGAGAAGAGGCCATATCCCGCCAAGCCGAAGAAAAAATATATTTGATTATTGAAGGGGTAGAAAAAACAATCCAACCATGATAAAGTATTTATACGAAAAAATCTTAGAATGATGATATTCGGGGGACAGTATCATGGTAAAGAATGGAGTTGTCTGTGGACGTTTTCAAATATTCCACAACGAACATTTGCAATATATAATGGCAGCAAAGGAACAATGTGAACATTTAATTGTTGGAATTACTTCGCCGGATCCGAGTGTATCGCCAGTTGAGAAGGCGGATGCGAATCGAAGTAGCAAAGTAGCCAATCCATGCACTTATTACGAGCGTATGAAGATGATTGAAGCAGCGCTTTTAGAGCAGGGACTTTGTCGTGATGAATTTGACTTAGTGCCGTATCCAATCGGACGACCGGAACTTGTGAAGTATTATATTCCGAATGATGCCTGCCATTTTATAACCATTTTGGATGAGTGGGGCGACTGCAAGAAAGAGCGCATCGAAAAATGGGGCTATCAGGTACGTGTACTTTGGAAGAAGACAGAAAAGGGAATTTCCTCCACTATGATCAGACAGTGTATGGTGGAAGGCACATCGTGGAAACAATATGTTCCAAACCCAACCTATGAGTATATTGTGGCAAATGAAATTGATAAACGTATAGTAGAGTTGATGGAATAGGAGAAAGACATCACCATGACTAAGGGCAGACGGCATTTGAAACTTGTGACTGAAAAATTGAATAGTAAGATTGCCGAGATGGTTGTTGTCATTGAGGAGGTCCAAAAGGATATCGTCAGCATGAACGATTACTACTGGGAGAACTATACCGAGATGGACCAGTATGGTTATGAGGATTTTGATAACCGAAGAGCTCTTGTGACGCAGGTAAATGCCAACGAGGAGAATCGTTTGAAACTGCATCGCCTTAAGAAAATGCAGGGAGCACCATTTTTCGGAAGTGTGGAGTTCCTGTACGATGGTGACGATGAGGCAGAGGATTTCTACATTGGAATTGGAAATTTTGCGGAGCAAACCGGCACCAGACCGCTGATATATGACTGGCGTGCGCCGGTCAGCGGGTTGTTCTATGATTACGACAAAGGGATTGCTTCTTATGAGGCTCCGGGCGGCATCATGGAAGGTGAGATTGTTTCGAAATGGCAGTATAAGATTCGCAACAATAAGATGATATATGAATTCGAGAGCGATGTGAAGATAGATGACGATATCCTGAAGCAGGAACTCGGTAAAAATGGAGATGTGCAGTTAAAGAACATTGTGCGCACCATTCAGAAGGAGCAGAATGCAATCATCCGAAACACCAAGGATAAGATTATGGTGATTCAGGGTGCGGCAGGTAGTGGAAAAACTTCGGTGGCACTTCATCGAATCGCGTATCTGTTATACCATGACAGGGAGAAAATGAAGTCATCGAATGTTTTAATATTGTCTCCAAACAGTGTGTTTTCAGATTACATTTCTCATGTACTTCCGGAACTCGGGGAGGAACATATCAGGGAAATGAGTTTTGACTTATTTGCATATAAAGAATTAAAGGATATTGTCTCAGACTGTGAAGACCGCTATGACCATATTGAAAAACGGATTCGTCATATGGATGCAGAAGCGGAGGAACGTTATCACTGGAAACAATCTCAGGATTATATAGGAGCAGTGGAAGGATTTCTTGTGCTGTTGGAAGACGAACTCATGAATTTTAAAAGGTTTGAATATCGAGGATTCGTAAAGACAGCAGAGGAGATTGTGGAACTCTTTTATTTTAAATTTTCAGAACATCCGCTTCTGACACGCATGGATGCGGTGATGGAATATATATTAGATGAATATGAGACGTTATATCGCAGAAGCCTTACAGAAGAAGAGATGTTGTGGATTCGTGAATGGTTTCTGGGCATGTACGAAACGATGGATGTCTATGAAATCTACAATCAGATATTGGAAGAGAATGGATGGCCAACACTTCCAGAGGTTCCACAAGAACAACGCGTGCTGGCATATGAGGATGTGTATCCAATGCTTTATCTGAAGCAACGCCTCTGTTCCATGAAGACACATAAGAACATTCGACATCTGATTATTGACGAGATGCAGGATTACTCTTATCTTCAGTATGTGATTTTAGAGCGTATGTTTTCTTGTAAGATGACAATTCTGGGTGACCGTGCACAGACCATTGATGATGTTTCGCGCGATGTACGCAAGATTTTGCCAAAGATATTTGGCAAACAGATTCGCCAGATTGAGATAAACCGCAGCTACCGCAACACATTGGAGATTGCTGAGTATGCAGCGAGATGGACAGATGCCGGTGATGTACAATATCTGGAGCGTCACGGAAAACCGGTGGAAGAAATGTATGTTACTTCTGAAACAGAAGCGATGGGTCACATTCTCCATCGTGTGAAATTAGGGCAGGATGGATATGAGACTGCAGCAATTCTGACTATGACGGAAGCGCAGGCAAAAGCTGTGTACAAATATCTGAAGAAGTACCGCGAGGATGTATTTCATGTCAACCGCGACAGTTCTGTATTCAAAAAAGGAATTACAGTGACAACATACTATCTCGCGAAAGGACTGGAGTTTGATCAGGTGTTTATCTTCGGTGGCGAGAAAGAAAATACGTTCTTCAAGCAGTTTCGATACATCAGTGCGACGCGAGCACTGCATGAATTGTATGTATATGATATTTCTAAAAAATAAAAAATCCGCTTCTTGGTACCCATGAATCATAGGTATAGAAGCGGATTTTTTCTAACTTGTCTTGCGATTGATAAATTGTGTTTTGAATTTGGAATACATAATCGTCTGTTCAGAGTAAAGTCCTGTATAACCAGATAACATATAACTAATTGCCACACCAATCAGTAGGAATCTCATTGAATCAAATCCGAACATCTCAAATCCAATAATCAGCGAAGTAATTGGGCTGTTGGTTACCCCACAGAATACAGCAACCATACCGACTGCCGCGCAGAGTGATGGTGATAATCCAACCAGTGTACCGAACAGGCAACCGAAGGTTGCACCGATACAGAACGATGGTACAATTTCGCCACCCTTGAATCCTACGCCGAGTGTAATTGCGGTGAACACAATTTTCCAAAAGAATGCCATCGTTGGAGCCTCGCCTAAAAATGCTTCCTCGATTAGATTTACGCCCGCACCGCTGTATGCAGTTGTGCGAAGAATCGCAGTAAGTGCAATAATAATCGCACTGCCAACAAGCACACGAAGGTAGGCGTTTGGTATGTATTTGCGGAACAAATGTCCTGATTCATGTAGTGTTTTGCAAAGTATCATACTGACAACTGCACAAAGAATTCCAAGTAATACAATTAAAAGTGCAGGAACAACTGCGAATTCTACCGGCTCTGTAATCGTGAATGCTTCTGCGTGACACCCCATCTCATGCGCGAAGGTTGACGCCACGAGTGCAGCGAACATACAAGGCACGAATGCAGCATAGTGCATGATTCCAATGCTTCCAACCTCCATTGCAAAGATAACAGCAGCGAGTGGTGTGCCGAATATCGCTGAAAAAGCAGCGCTCATACCACACATGACAATCATGCGTGTGTCTTCATCATTTAGTTTGAACCAGCGTCCCAGTTGATTTCCGATACTTCCGCCCAGCTGCAACGCAGCACCTTCACGTCCGGCTGAACCGCCAAATAAGTGTGTCAAGATTGTTGATACAAAAATCAATGGCGCCATGCGAAATGGAATCTGTGATTCTGCATGCAGGGTGGAGATGACAAGATTCGTGCCCTTATCATTTTCATAGTTACTAACCTTATATAAAAATACAATCAAGAGTCCGGCAAGTGGCAATGCTAATATCATCCATGAGTGTGCATTGCGGAATGCATTTGCAAATCCAAGACTTTTTACAAATAAGATACCTACGCCCCCAACAACGAAGCCTGTGATCATCGCGAGAATAATCCAACGCAAGAAATCTATGGCAGTCGTTCGTGCGATTCCTAATCGTTCCTTTAGTGTATTCATTATCATTCCTCTTTTCGTAATTGATTTTCAATAACCTCACCTATTATATAGTTTTTTAAAAAATATGGCAATGCAAAATGACGATGAACGTTGACGAAATTTCTTGAAAGAAGTATGATAGAGCATATGAAAATTGTACAAAAGGGGATTATACTGATGAAATTCACAAAGATGCAGGGACTTGGAAATGATTATGTCTATGTAAATTGTTTTGAGGAGAAGATAGAGAATCCGAGTGAGGTGGCAATCAAGGTCAGCAACCGTAACTTTGGTGTCGGCTCAGATGGGCTGATTATGATAAATCCATCGAAGGTAGCAGATTTTGAGATGGAGATGTATAACGCAGACGGCTCTCGCGGAGAAATGTGCGGAAATGGCATTCGTTGTGTAGGAAAATATGTCTATGATTATGGTTTGACAGATAAGACGAGTATTTCTGTGGAGACCTTAGGCGGTATCAAATATCTCGATTTCACAGTGGTAGGTGGCAAGGTGAAGCTTGTGAAGGTTGATATGGGAAGTCCGGAGCTGGTTGCAGCGAACATTCCAATTGTGGCAGATGATGAAAAAGTGATTGATGCTCCGATTGTTGTAGACGGCCAGGAGTACCGAATGACTGGCGTGTCTATGGGTAATCCGCATACTGTTGTGTATATCGATGATGTGCAAGGGTTGGAGATTGAAAAGATTGGTCCCAAGTTCGAGAATCATGAACGTTTTCCAAAGCGCATCAACACGGAATTTGCGCGTGTAATTGATAGAAATACCGTTGAGATGCGTGTGTGGGAGCGGGGTTCCGGTGAGACACTTGCCTGTGGAACGGGTGCATGTGCTGTCGCAGTTGCAAGTATTCTGAATGGATTTACAGAAGATAAAGTTACTGTGAAGCTTCTCGGTGGAGATTTGCAGATTGAATGGGATAGAGAGGCAAATAAGGTCTATATGACGGGGCCGGCAGAGGTTTCATTTGAGGGCGAGATAAATTTATAAAATTTGAAAAAACGTATACCTTTTTTCGAATAATGTGTACTTAATGTATAGAAGTACCATAAAAACATTAGAAAAGAGGTTAACGAAATGAAAAAACTGAACAAGAAGATAACAGGCTACATTGCGGTGTTGATGGCCGTGGCACTGTGCATAGGTATTATTCCGGTGCAAAATGTAAATGCAAGTGAAACTGTTGCGGACGTAGAAGCAGAACTAACACTAGATAAAGAGGTAGTTGTGCTAGGCGACGAAGACATCATTGAAGATGAATGGGTATACGAAGAATATTATCGACTTTATGCGGAAAATGTTTATATTACATTAACAGTACAGGGAAAAGTGGAATCCATTTATAGTAATGCTTATGTACGATTTGATTATCAAACGGTTTATATGTCTTATGATTCCTCAAGTTCAACTGAGACAACAACAGTCTATAAGGGAGACGTTGTTATCAACCAATATACACCGGGAGATCAAGATTATGTATTAGATGAAGTATACTTGGCAAGAAGCGACAATGGACAGAGAGAGAGAGTTCAATGTTCCCCGAAAACCTTGACAGTTACGAGAGATTTTGCTGACAAAGAGTTACCGCAATTGACAAGTGTCAGCCTTGACAAACAGGGTGAGACAATAAACACTGGACAAGTAGTAATCTCAATTAAAGCAAGTGATAATGTAGGAATAGATGAAGATAATAGTGCTGTTAGTGTGAGACTGGGTACGACATTGGAGGGAGTACAAGTTTTAACATGGTATCACGATTACGAAACACAAGAAAGTGATGGCACATATAAAGTAGTTATCAATGTTACAGCCGAAGGAATCTCGCAATCAAAATGGTATATTCAAGAGATTAATCTTTACGATACTGTAAGAAATAAAAGCGTTATAGAATATGGACAAGATAGTCCATACTACTTCTATATTGATCAAACAGGGCAATCTGGCAACACACCAGAACAGCCAGGTACCACACCAGAGCAGCCAGGGAACACACCGGAGCAACCAGGTAACACACCAGAGCAGCCAAGTAATACACCAGAAACTCCTGGTAACGAACCAGAGGAGACTATAAAAGAGATTACACCAGTGAAGGATGAGACAACAGAAACAGCCATTAATAATGAAGTTAATCAGCTTATTAGTGATGTTTTAGCAGGAAGAGTGTCGGAGGATACGGTTGATACACAAACTGCAGACAAGATTTCACAAGCGATTAGTAACGGAACAATGGTAGATGCTGAACTTGTCTTAAAAGAAATGACCTCACAGGAAGTGGAAAACCTTACAGAAAAGGATAAAACAGCAATCGAAGACAAAGTTGTTGCAGAGTTTGGGAAGAATGCCAATATTCAGTATCTTGACCTTTCTCTTATTTTAAAGGCTGGTAATGAGGAACTCGGCACATTAAACAAACTGAGAGAAGAAATTACCATTACAATAGCTGTTCCAGAAAAATTGAAAGCAGAAGGAAGAACATACAAAGTAATCCGCAATCACAATGGAGAGGTTACTGTCCTTGATACAGTTGTAAATGAGGATGGAACGATTTCCTTCAAGACAGACAGATTTTCGACATACGCCTTGGTTTATGCTGATAAGGAAGAAACAAGTTCAAAACCAATTATCAAACCTGTAACTGACACGAACACACCAAAAACTGGAGACGGTAGTTATGTTCTGATTTATATCGCAATCGGTTTGACAGCAATGTATGTACTTGTTGTAATACAGAAAAGAAAGACATTTGTAAAATAATAATAACTCAACTCACGGATGGAGCCGTTTGGTCTTGCCTAGCAAGATCCAAAACGGCTTTTGTTCGTTTAAAAGAAAGTTCATAAAACAATATACTTTTTCCAAGAAAAAATGCACTACATAATAAAGGCATTAGGAAAGGGTGATTTAATGGAGAAAATCTTATATTGGGCTATTCGATTATGGATGGGAGAGATTGTTATTCCAAAATCAACTGATGAAGCATGCGAACGAATGATACAGGAATACGTTTTGAAGAAGGAAACAGAGAAACATAAAAGGGAGAAAAAGAATGGGAACATTAGTAGAGAAGTTTCAGAATGAGGATATAGCACTGTTTGAGGCTATCAAAGAATTTCAGCAGGGCAATGAAGAAAAAGCAACATACATATATGAAAACACAAAGAAGTATACGTATCGGATGATATATCAGAATGTGTTGCGATTTAAGAGTCAAAGTGTGTTGACTGGTGATGAGAGATTTATTGTAGAGGATGTGATGCAAGAACTATATTTGGATTTTTTCAAGAATGTATCCAAGTTCCGAAATGAAGACCTGAAAAGTTTTTACAAATGGATTTCCATTGTATCAAATCGTATGCTGTTGAGATACGTGGATAAAAACAAAATGGAAGTTCTTCAACGCGGACAAGATGAGAATTTTCGAGAGGATAACGACATTTGGGATGCAACGGAAATGAATGATGAGGATTTGGAGAAAAATCACGAAACACTTCCAGAAGCAGCGTTAGAGGACAAGGAATTTCAAAAACTGATTATGGATTTCGTACAATCGCTTCCAGAGGTACAGGCTCAGACCGTAATCTATCATTTTTATAGTGGTATGAAATATCAGGAAATTGCAGATGAAATGGGTGTTTCACTTATAACTGTAAAAACTCGTATGAAGAAAGCACAGGACTCTTTGAAGGAAATTGTTACGAAGTATGAGAAAAAGACAGGCACGAAACTCCATAGTGTATCTGTGTTGCCAATGCTCGGGGTTTTATATCGTTCATTTGCAGAGAGTACGACTGTGCCAGTTGCTGTAGATGCAGTAATTGCTAGTTCAGTGGCAACAGCATCAACCATAACGGCTACAGGAATGGGAAGTGCTGCGACAGTAGGAGCGACTACTGTGACAAAGGCAATAGGTACTAGGGCGTTGATAGCAATTGTGTCAACGGTTGTGGCTATTGGTGGTGTTGCCGTGGGTAGTCAATTTATAGGACAGAAGCAGGAAGCCGTTGTAGAAGAGGAGCAAGAGGATTTAGAAAAAAATTTAGAAACCGAAGATTCACAAGACAATGATATTGAAGTTGAAGATGGTGAAGATATTATACAAGAGGAAAATCCGTCGTTAGAGCCAACAGAAAACAATCAGGCGGAGGATGAAACGCCTAAACAGGAGGACAAGAAAGAACAGTTACCACAGGAAAATGTAATTGTAATAAATCCGGAGGAAATCCAAGCACGGAAAGTTATAAATCAAGCATATAGGGACTTTTTAAATGCGGGAGGATGCGAAGGTTTATATACAGGACCTATTTTCAGATTTGGAGTAGCAGATATTAATGGCGATGGGATATGGGAAATGATGTTTTATTCTTATAATCCTGCAACAGGAAGTGATAACGGACCAGACTATATGATGACTTATGATGGTGAAGTGTGTGGAGCGGGACAAGGTTTTGGTAGTATACATAATATGGAATATTGTGTTAAGACAAAGCACTTTATTCAAAAATATTATTATGAAGATGGTTCATGCGATATTAGACTTTATAACTTTGATGGGAAATATTTTGGTGACGAGAGTGTAAACCTCGGTGAAAGACAAGATATATTTGTTTTTTATATAAACCCGGAAGGAAAGTATTATTGGGGGTCAAAGGATTACCATGAAGATTTATCTAATGAACAACAGGTGTATGTAAAACAAAAATTACAGGAATATTTGCCAGATAGTGAACCAGTTATAGCAAACTATCAATTAAACGAAGCGGATTTGAATAC
>JAZNHX010000044.1:0-7376 GCA_045577115.1 Faecalimonas sp.
TAAGACCGCTTGGCCTCCGACTTAGGTTCTGTGATTCCACGTTCTTTACCAGCTAATTTTGCTGTAAATCCTGACAAGAAGTAGTATTTTGTTTGTTCTGGTGTCAAGATTGACACTGGAGGAAGCACTCCAAATGCATCTGCTGAAAGGAAGATAACATCCTTAGCTGCAGGTGCTGCAGAAACTGGACGAACGATATTGTCGATGTGGTCGATTGGATAAGAAACACGTGTGTTTTCTGTAACACTACCATCAGCAAAATCGATTTTTCCATCTTTATCTAATGTAACGTTTTCTAACAATGCGTTACGTTTGATTGCATTGTAGATATCTGGTTCAGATTCTTTATCAAGGTTAATAACTTTAGCGTAGCAACCGCCTTCAAAGTTAAATACACCTTCATCATCCCAGCCGTGTTCGTCATCACCGATGAGGAGACGTTTAGGGTCTGTGGATAATGTTGTTTTACCTGTTCCGGAAAGACCAAAGAAAATAGCTGTATTTTCGCCGTTCATATCTGTGTTTGCTGAACAGTGCATTGAAGCCATACCCTTAAGTGGAAGGAAATAGTTCATCATAGAGAACATACCTTTCTTCATCTCTCCACCGTACCATGTGTTAAGGATTACTTGTTCTTTGCTTGTGATGTTGAATGCTACTGCTGTTTCTGAGTTAAGTCCTAACTCTTTGTAGTTCTCAACTTTTGCTTTTGAAGCGTTGTAGATAACGAAATCAGGCTCAAAGTTAGCAAGTTCTTCTTCTGTTGGAATGATGAACATGTTCTTAACAAAATGTGCCTGCCAAGCTACTTCTACGATAAAACGGATAGCCATTCTTGAATCAGCGTTAGCACCACAGAATGCATCTACTACGAATAATCTCTTGTTAGAAAGTTCTGCAAGAGCAAGTTTCTTAAGTTCTGCCCAAACATCTTCTGAGATTGGGTGGTTGTCGTTCTTGTATTCGTCAGATGTCCACCATACTGTATCTTTTGAGTTTTCATCCATAACGATATATTTATCTTTAGGAGAACGTCCTGTATAGATACCTGTCATAACATTAACAGCACCTAGTTCGCTTTCCTGACCTACTTCATAACCTACTAAATCTGTTTTTGTTTCTTCTTCGAATAACATTTCATAAGAAGGATTGTATACGATTTCAGTAGTTCCGGTGATACCATAGTTTTCCAAATTGATTTTTGACATTTTTCCTACCTCTTTCTTTTTGTTTTTTGTTGTAAAACTTCGCTTATATGTACTAATTAAGCATTTTCCATGCTATTATACAAGATGTTTTTCTTTTCGTCAATATGTGTTTGTTAATTTTTTAACTTTTTAATATGTTTCTCACAATTTCTTCCATCTGGTCTGCATCGCACTCTAAAGTATGAAGAATCTTGGCATCGCGAATCTCTTCTACTGCATTCGGAATCTCAACATTCGAAATAACTTCAAGTGCATCCACAAGGTCAAATTCGTCTAATGCTTCATATCTCGGATCAATCGCTGTCATAACGCTTCTTGAGAATTTGTACGGGCTTGCTGTAGAGGCAATCACTGTCTTGTGTGTATCGCCACTCTCTTTTTGATATTTCTCACATACCGATGCTGCTACCGCTGTGTGTGTATCCATCACATAACCTGTCTTTTTGTATACGTCAGCAATCTTTGTCTTTACTTCTTTCTCTGTCGCATATCCTGCTGTGAAATCAGAGAGATTTTCCTTCATATCATCTGAAAGCTCATAGACTCCCTTTTCCTTGAGGGCATTCATCAGTTCACGGTTCTTATTTGCATCACAGCCTGCTATCAGATATACCAGACGTTCCAAGTTACTTGAAATCAGAATATCCATAGAAGGTGAAATTGTAAGAATGAACTCACGATTCTTGTCATACACACCTGTCTCAAAGAAATCATATAATACTTTGTTATCGTTAGAAGCACAGATTAACTTCGCAATCGGAACTCCCATCTGTTTTGCAAAATATGCGGCCAGAATGTTACCGAAGTTACCGGTTGGTACTACTACGTTAATCTCTTCCCCTGCTACAATCTCTTCGTTTTGCAAAAGTTTTGCATACGCATATACATAGTAAACAATCTGAGGAACCAGACGTCCGATATTGATGGAGTTTGCAGATGAAAACTGATATCCTGCTTCGTCCATCTCTTTTGCAAGTTGTTTATTTTCGAATATTGCTTTTACACCACTCTGTGCGCAATCAAAATTGCCGTGAATTGCAACAACTGAAGTATTAGCACCTTTCTGTGTCACCATCTGAAGCTCCTGCACTTTACTTACACCATTCTTCGGATAGAAGACAATAATCCTCGTTCCTTCTACATCTGCAAATCCCGCAAGCGCTGCTTTTCCGGTATCTCCCGATGTTGCAGTTAAAATCACAATCTCATTCTTGACGTTGTTTTTCTTGGCAGAAGTCGTAAGAAGATGTGGCAATATAGAAAGTGCCATATCCTTAAACGCTATCGTTGCACCGTGGAACAACTCTAAGTAATAAGTATCCTCCACCTTTGCAAGAGGAGCAATCTCCTCTGTGTCGAATTTAGAATCATAGGCTTTTGCAATACAGTTTTTCAGTTCTTCTTCTGTAAAATCTGTGAGGAACTGTTTCATCACTGCATAGGCTGTCTCCTGATAAGACATATCCTTCAGTTCATCTAATGTGACATCCAATTTCGGAATGCTAACCGGCACAAAAAGTCCGCCATCGTCCGCGAGACCTTTTAAGATTGCCTCAGAGGCTGTTACGGTGTTTTCAGAATTTCTAGTACTCTTATACAAAAGTTCCATCTCTATTTTTTCTCCTTTTTTAACAAAATAAATGCAAGTGCACTAACTGCCATTAAGATTGGATAATAGCAGTATGGTAAGATATCAAATGGTGTCAATGCAGTCAGCGTCGCTGCTGACAAAAGTTGTGCTCCGTATGGTATCAAACCCTGTCCAACAGAGGTAAAGATATCTAAAAGAGAGGCTGAACGCTTTGCATCTACACCGAACTCCTCTGAAATCTCTTTTGCGATTGGCCCTGCCATTACAATTGCAACCGTATTGTTTGCAGTACAAGCATCCACCAAAAGCGACAGACCTGCAATCCCAACCTCGGCACCCTTGCGACCTTTGATTCCCTTGCGAATCAAATCAAGGATAAACTGAATACCACCATATTCTTTTACTAATGATACAATACATGCAACCACGATGGAAATAACCGTAATATCATACATTCCGGTTACGCCATTTCCTACCACGGTAAACATCTCTGAAACAGCCAGTGTTCCGCTTGCTACACCGACAATCAGAGAAACGACTGTTCCGCCAATCAATACAACAAACACATTGATACCGATTAAAGCTCCAACCAATACCAATACATATGGTAATATCTGAAACAAATTATATGTAAGTTCGCCTGTCATCTGATAATCACTGTTTCTCGTGATAAGTAAGAATATAATAATCGTTACGATTGCTGCCGGAAGGACGATCAAGAAGTTCGCCTTGAACTTATCCTTCATTTCACATCCTTGCGTCTTCACTGCCGCAATCGTTGTATCTGATATCATTGACAGGTTATCACCGAACATCGCACCACATACAACCGCACCAATGCAGATTGCCATCGCAAATCCTGTCTTCTCACTAATTCCGACCGCAATCGGTGCGAGCGCTGCAATCGTTCCCATAGAGGTTCCCATGGAAACTGAGATGAAACATCCGATTACAAAAAGTCCAACTACCGCAATGTTTGATGGCAAAATAGATAGACCGAAATTAACCGTACTCTCCACTCCGCCTGCCGCTGTTACTGCACCCGAAAATGCACCGGCGCAGAGGAAAATGAGACACATGGTAATGATATTTTCATCTCCTACCCCTTTTGAGATAATTGCAAATTTCTCGGCAAAAGGCAACTTGCGATTCTGCATAAATGCCACTGCCAAAGCAATCAAGAATGCCACGATTGCCGGCATTGCATAAAAGTCATTCATAATAATTCCCGAACCCAAAAAGATAATCAGGAACACTCCTATTGGAAGCAAAGCAATTGCTCTTCCTTTATTTTCTGTCTGCATAAATATCCTTCTCCAACTTATTTTCTTTTGTTATTGGTATAATTCACAAGTCCGCCTGCTGCAATTAATTTCTGCATGAACTCTGGAAACGCCTGTCCCTGGAACTCTGTTCCCTTTGTGCGGTTGTAGATTTTACCACTGTCAAAATCCACTTCCACTTCATCTCCTGCTTCGATGCCTTTTGCAGCCTCCGGGCACTCAATAATCGGAAGTCCGATATTGATTGCATTTCTATAGAAGATTCTCGCAAATGTCTCTGCAATAACACAGCTTACGCCTGCTTCCTTGAGGCAGAGTGGTGCGTGTTCCCTGGAAGAACCACAACCGAAGTTCTTGTTTGCCACAATCAAGTCTCCCGGCTGTACTTTCTTCGCAAACTCAGGGTCAATGTCAACCATCGCATGGCTTGCCAATTCTTTTCCGTCAAAAGAGTTGAGATATCTTGCCGGAATGATAACATCGGTATCTACGTTGTCGCCATATTTAAATACATGTCCTAATGCTTTCATTATTTGTCACCTACTTTCTCCGGATTTGCAATACATCCTGCGATTGCACTTGCTGCTGCCACTTCCGGCGATGCAAGGTAAATGAGTGAATCTACGTGTCCCATTCTTCCTACGAAGTTACGGTTCGTTGTAGATACACACTTCTCTCCTGCTGCCATAACACCCATGTGTCCACCCATACATGGTCCACAGCTTGGTGTATTAAATGCACAGCCTGCTTCAATAAAGGTTGTTACGATGCCTTCCTCAATACATTGTAAGTATATCTTCTGTGTAGCCGGAATCACCATAACACGAACATCCGGATGAACCTTGTGACCTTTGAGAACTGCTGCCGCTCTTCTCATATCTTCCATTCTTCCGTTTGTACATGAGCCGATCACAACCTGATCAATCTTAATTGGCTCCATTGCCTCAACCTCATCGATGGTGTGAGCATTACCCGGCAAATGTGGAAATGCAACTGTAGGTCTTACCTGTGACAAATCTACTTCTACCACTTCATCGTACTCCGCATCTTCATCTGCTGTGTAGATGGTATATTCTTTATCTGAATGCTCTTTCATGTAATTCTCTGCTTTTTCATCCACAGGGAAGATACCGTTTTTAGCACCTGCTTCAATTGCCATGTTCGCCATAGTAAAACGGTCGTCCATAGATAAGTGTGCAATACCGTCACCGACAAACTCCATAGACTTATAAAGCGCACCGTCAACTCCAATTCGTCCGATAATATGTAAAATAATATCTTTACCGCTTACGAACTTACTTGGTTTTCCTGTAAGCACGAACTTGATTGCGCTTGGAACCTTGAACCATAATTCTCCGGTTGCCATTCCTGTCGCAATATCCGTTGTTCCCACTCCTGTTGAAAATGCGCCGAGCGCTCCATATGTACATGTGTGTGAATCTGCACCGATAATACATTCACCTGCAACTACGATTCCTTTTTCCGGTAAAATCGCATGCTCGATTCCCATCTGTCCGATTTCGAAATAATGCTTTAAGCACTGGCATTTAGAAAATTCACGAATGGATTTTGAATTCTCTGCCGACTTAATGTCTTTATTTGGTGTGAAATGGTCTGGAACCAAGACAACCTTATCTTTATCAAATACTTTGTCTGCCATCTGATTGAATACAGGAACTGCCATAGGTCCTGTAATATCATTTGCCATGACTACATCTAACTTCGCCTCAATCAATTGACCCGGAACTACTGATTCCAATCCTGCATGTGCCGCAAGGATTTTCTGTGTCATTGTCATTCCCATTGTTTTGCCCTCCGTTTTTTGAATACTTACCTGTCATTGTATCACACTTAAAACGGTTATGACAAGACATTATACATAGGATTATCAATGAAATTATTCCGAGATTCATATATTTTATGCTATGACTAAAATCACCCGTCTGTGGAGAGGTTGCCTCCTCTGTCGGATCTGACGCTTTAGTCACCGGAATTGGTTTTTCTTTGACAGAATATTTCGGAATAATGGTGATATCATACAGCATCTGCTTCTCTTCGTCACTCCAGCACGGAACATGTACTTGTATTGGTAAGAAGGTATAGTCCTCTGTCTCAGGCACTTGTATTTCATAGTTTCCCTCCTGCAACTCCTCCGCCTTGACCTTTCCGGTCTTATCTACGCAAACCTTCTGCGTTTCTGTTTCTTCTTTTATGAATGTAACATATTCACCTGCCATAGCTTCCGGCAGGCTCACTTCTATAGAACCTGTTTTAGCCGCAAACGCGTTCAGTGGACATATGCCAATGAGAAGCCCCGTTAAAACAGGTATCAATTTCTGAATCATTCTCTCTCCTCCATTCTCTCTCCTGTCACAATCAGCCTGTGCGTGTTGATACCATAAGGTGTGCAAGTAATCAGAGAGACTAGTTCTCTATCTTTGCAAATCCCTAGTCCCTCCGTATCTTCTGGTCTTACAACTCGTATTTCACACACCTGATATGTGTATCGTTGTTCCTTCACTTCTATATAGAATGTATCTCCTTCTCTTAATTCTCCCAATCGGGTAAATAGTGTTGCCTCCGGAACTCCTCGATGTCCTGCCAGCAGAGAATGCGTTCTCTTTCCTCCGCCAAGGGGACTACTTACCTCCATATGACCAATTCCCTTTTGAAGCACTTCTTCCGATGTCCCCTCATAAATGGGAAGCAACACCTGAATCTTTGGAATCTCCAATAGTCCCAACGTATCATTGCAAGGTGTATTCGGCTGACAGTTTCGCACAAGTTCTTCCTGACTACTCGTAAGAGTCTGTCTGACAGCCGGATAGAAGCAAAGCAACAGACCGACCGCAAACAAAAGACGTTTTAATATACCCATTTTGGCGCTATTACCTTACTTTGAACACCATCATTGAAATATAGGTGAGACGTTACTTTTGATACATCCCATTTACTACAGTCCAGATACCAGTTTACATCGCGACCTGCACTGATGAACATTTCATACATATTCGTTACATTAGAAGTATTCCATCTGCTCAAATCACCCAACCCAAACGCGTTGGATTCGCGTCCGGCACTATAAAACATCCGATACATGTTTGTCACCTTGGACACATCCCATTTGCTCAGATCCACAACAAATTTTTGTGCACTTCTTCCGGCACAAAAAAATGTTTGCTCCATATTCGTAACATTTGATGTGTTTAATGTATCAATCCCCAGAAGCGTCAGGTGCTCCGGTGATAAAAGTGCAAACATATAAAAGGCAAATGACATATCTGTCACTTTGGA
>JAZNHX010000045.1:0-4521 GCA_045577115.1 Faecalimonas sp.
ACAAAACATTTGTTCTTTTTTTACAAAAAGTAATCCACACTTTCCACCACTTTTTTTGTGGATAATGTGGATAACTTTGTGAAAAAGTCGATTTTATCACGTTTTTTCTTGAAAAAAATGTGGATAACTTGATTTTTGCCATTCTTCAAATTTCTACAAAAAAAAAGATATTTGTACAATTTGTACAAATACCCATTTTTTACCAACTCCTAAAAAATTCTGCGAATTGTAATAATCTTTTTGTAAGTTGCATTTGATAAGTTGATTCCTCTCTTCTCATCAATTGCATTCACAATTTTACCATTTCCGGCATAGATTCCAACGTGTCCACTGTAACATACAATGTCACCCACTTGCATGTCGTTGTAGCTTACTGCACGACCTACACTTCTCATAGAATAAGAAGTTCGTGGAAGACTTACACCGAAGTGTCTGTATACACCCATTACGAATCCAGAACAGTCTGTTCCTCTTGTAAGGCTGGTTCCACCGTATACATATGGATTACCGATGAACTGTTTTGCATAGTTTACGATCTCGATACCTTTTTGACGGCTTGCTTCCTTCGCCGCTGCAATTCTTGCCTGCTCAGCCGCAACTCTTGCTGCCTCTTCTGCTGCAAGTCTTGCTGCTTCCTCCTCTGCGGTCTCACCTACAGAGAAAGCTTCGTCGATCTGTTCTTTTGTCAATGTGAAAATATCCATCTCTGGATAAACTTCTGTCAAAATAACTTTTGCGTGAGCGACAGCATCTTTTCCAGTAATAAGATTCTCTGTCTTCACATAACCAACAACATTACCTGATTCAATCTTGCTAAAGATATCGCCTCTCTCTGTAATCTTAACGATAGAGTTGCGATACACCTTACCAATACATGCACTGCTCTCATCTGCTGCTTCCATTACAAGTGTTGCACCTTCTGTAACTGTTACAAAAGTTTTACCTGTGAGCATAGACTGGAACATCATTTCCTGTGTACTTTCTATTTTAAGAGTTTTTTCTGTATTCTCTTGTTTCTGAATTTCTGCGATTGCGTTTACTAAGCCTACAGAGTCTATTTCACCTTTTTTATCAGTCTGAACAATTCCTGCGATAATCGGTTTTTCTGTAGCAACAATCTGCTGAGCCGGAATTAAGGTAGCGCATGCAAAAGCCGTTATCACAATTCCTTTTCGGACAAATTTGAAATTCATAAAAACCTCCGTTACATTTGTTTCTCAAATTGTTACATAATTGTTACATTTGTTACGAAGGTCATTATAACAAGGGTTGACATCTCTGTCAACCCTTTTCTGAACCTTTTTTTACATATTATATATACCACGCTTCCGGTAATGGCTTGTCATCTAAAAATATCTCTATATTATTGCTTCTTCTATGTATAAGTTCCAACACTTCTCTCATTTTTCTGGTACTGCAGAGCTGTACCTTCGCATTTCCGATTACTCCATCTACAATACAGTTGTGATAGCGAAATGCCTTTTCCAGTTTTCCAAAATAACACGAGATATCACCATGTTCCTCAAAGATGTAATGCAATGGTTTTACAAATACATTTCCATCCGCGTCAATTAATGTTGTATCACAGAGCTCCTCTGTGACTCTTTCCGGTATGCCCAGTTCTTCTTCCACCGCATGCACATATGTATTCTTCTCGTGGCCTACGCCCATAAGAAGTATATATCCGTCTTCGTCATACAATTTCCCATAGCATCCGTCCGGTGGAACACAAGACGTAACGTTATCGTCCCACTTCGCATATTCTGCTGCTCGGTCGCCAAAGATAACCATAGAGTGTGTTGGATGCTGACTTCGAACTCCATCCAGTCTCTGTAGTGCAAGTTTTGACAGAACACCCATGCAAGTATGTGTTTTTCTCAAATCCAATACATTCGTGTCCCATGTATGCGTCGGAAAGGATATCATCCCACCGTCCTGTGTAAAGAAATCGATTAAGCCGGCCAACAGGGCTTCTCCTCTTCCTTCTATTTCTCCAACTGCCTTGAGGGATGAGTGGACATGCACATGATGTCCGACTATGTGGTTGAAGGCTTCTAGTTGTTTTGATATCTTTTTCATCTTTAATACCATTTATTCTTCTGGACCGTATTATTGTGCTCGTTCAGAGTCTTGCTGTATAACACTGTTCCATCTTGTTTTGCAAAGAAATAATAATACTCATTCTCCTCATAATTCACACACGCATCGAGTGTCACTCCCGAAACCGTACTAATCGGTCCAATCGGCAATCCCGCATACTTGTATGTATTATACGGCGAATCGATCTCAAGGTGAGAGTACAGAACATCAACACCTGTTCTGTCCCATGCATAGTTGACTGTGATATCACTCTGGAGTAGCATGTTCTTCTCCAAGCGGTTCATAAACACACCGGCAATCTTCGGTCTATCTTCATCGAACAACGACTCTCTCTCTACAATCGATGCAAAGGTTAAGAATTCATGAGCTGTCCATCCACGTGCTTCAAAAGAATCTTTCGCCTTCGTCAAATACTTATCCATCATATCAAGCGAACCACAGATGACTTCCTCAAGTGTAACGTTACTATTATATAGGTACGTTTCCGGATAAAGGTATCCTTCCAGCGGATACTTGATGCCGTCTGCCAATATCTCGTCTGTGATAAACCAATACTTTTCGATTAATGAGTTCAAAAATTCCTTATCATTTAACAGCTTCATAACCTCCGTCACTTCTATCTCAAGAGCCTTGGCAATCGATTCAGAAATGTCTTTAAGTGAATATCCATCTAAGATTGTAACAGAAAACTGTACTACATGGTCCGGCGTCGGGTTCGCCATTACCTGAAATATCTCCTCAAGGCTCATAGTTGTATCTAGCATATAAGTATTCGCCTGCAAGTTCCCCACGGCATTCAATTTCAAATACACTTTTCCGCAGAACACATCTTTTAACAGTCCCGCTTCCTTAAGCGTATACAGTACAGACGTTGCTGTCTGTCCACTTTCCACCGTAACCATGACTTCTTTGCTCTGGTCCGACACCGGAGCAATTCCTTCCTTATAATAATTCCATGCAAATAATCCTGCCGCAACGCCAAGCACAATCAACGTGGCAAATATAATCAAAATTATTTTTGTAACTTTTTTCATAGATTTGTCCTCCATTTGCTTCATTGTAGAATATTTATAGAATATACGCAAGTATTTAAAAAATTTTTTAAAAATGTGTTGACAAAAGAAAAATGCTCTGCTATATTACAATTATAGTAACTATTATCATTATTGATTTGAAAGGAGGCTTCACTTGGCAACATTAAAATATAGCAGGCAACGGGAATCCATTCAAGAGTTTTTGAATGCATCTTGTGACCACCCGACTGCGGATGATGTCTACATGAATGTGCGACAACAATATCCAAACATCAGTCTTGGAACGGTCTACCGCAACCTGAATCTTCTCGCCGAACTGGGCGAAGCCATTAAGATTACTACTCCAAATGGCGGTGTTCACTTTGACGGACGTACAGAACCACACTATCACTTCTGTTGTAATGAATGTGGCAACGTGTTGGATTTGGAGTTAGAGCAGCTAAGTTGCATCAATGAAGCTGCCGGCAAGAACTTTGACGGAATGATTGAGAGTCATGCAATGATGTTTTATGGAACCTGTAAGGATTGCCTAAAAGAAAATTAAGTTACTAGAAAACGAAATTAAAAACAAGAAAATATATTTTAAAAGGAGAAAAAGATTATGAAAAAATTTGTATGTAGCGTATGTGGTTATGTTCATGAAGGAGATGCAGCACCGGCTCAATGCCCACAATGTAAAGTGCCTGCAGAGAAATTCACAGAGCAAAAGGGTGAAAGAGAATGGGCAGCAGAACACGTTGTCGGTGTGGCTCAAGGTGTTAGCGAAGACATTATCATGGACCTCAGAGCAAACTTCGAGGGTGAATGTACAGAAGTTGGTATGTACCTTGCAATGGCCAGAGTTGCTCACAGAGAAGGATATCCGGAAATCGGATTATACTGGGAAAAAGCTGCTTGGGAAGAAGCTGAACATGCTGCTAAATTTGCTGAACTTCTCGGTGAAGTTGTAACAGACAGCACAAAGAAAAACCTTGAAATGAGAATCGACGCTGAAAACGGAGCAACAGCAGGTAAATTCGACCTTGCAAAACGTGCAAAAGCTCAGAACCTTGACGCTATCCACGATACAGTTCATGAAATGGCACGCGATGAGGCCCGCCACGGAAAAGCATTTGAAGGATTGTTAAAGAGATACTTCGCGTAAGCAGATTCGAGTTGCACGGTGTATATTAAAATAGAAAGAAAGGAAACAAACACTATGAAATATTTATGTCCATGTGGTTATGAATACGACCCAGTAGTAGGTGATCCAGACAACGGCATCGCACCTGGAACTGCTTGGGAAGATGTACCGGAAGATTTCCTTTGCCCTATCTGTGGGTTAGGAAAAGACGTTTTTGAAGAAGTTTAACAAAAGATATCATTAATTAGGAGGATGTGTATCATG
>JAZNHX010000046.1:0-3364 GCA_045577115.1 Faecalimonas sp.
ATTCAAAACAAATGGATGCTAAATTGGTAAATCCATATACAAAAGTATCAGATGAACAAAAACCTAATTTGGAAGAGGTAATTACTTCTATGATTCATGATGTGGGGGTACCTGCTCATATCAAAGGATACCATTATCTGAGAGATGCCATTATGATGGCAGTGGAAGATATGGATGTATTAAATGCTATTACGAAGATACTTTATCCGACAGTTGCGAAGAAGCATCAGACAACCTCCAGCAGAGTGGAACGAGCAATTCGTCATGCGATTGAAGTCGCATGGAGCAGAGGAAAAATTGATATATTGGACAAATTATTTGGATATACAGTAAGCAATGGAAAGGGGAAACCGACAAATTCGGAATTCATCGCATTGGTAGCAGATACCATTCGTTTGGAGCAAAAACGGAGATAAAAACTTGACCGCTTGCATGGCAATGAGTATAATGAAAGAGAGTATTTTATATGGAGGAAATGATATGAAGAAAATACTGTTTGCTGCATCGGAAGCCGTACCATTTATTAAGACAGGTGGATTAGCTGATGTTGTAGGTTCATTGCCAAAGAATTTTAACAAAGAAGAATTTGATGTACGTGTCATTTTGCCGAAATACGCATGTATCAAGCAAGAATGGGCAGATAAATTAGAATATGTAACGAATTTTTCTATGGACTATAATTGGAAAAGTCGCTACGTAGGTATTTTTAAATACGAATTAGATGAAATTACATATTATTTCATCGACAATGAAGAATATTTCAAGGTAGACAAGCCTTATTCAAGTGACGGACGCTGGGATATCGAGAGATTTGCTTATTTCTCAAAAGCAGTGTTAAGTACACTTCCGGTGATTGATTTTAGACCGGATATTATTCACTGCCATGACTGGCAGACGGGATTGATTCCTGTATACTTAGATTATTTCCATTTCTTCTCTGAGTATTACTGTGGAATCAAGACAATGATGACGATTCACAACTTGAAATTCCAAGGTACTTACGGAACAGCAGAGGTTCGCAATCTGACGGGACTTCCGGATTATTATTTTACACACGATAAATTAGAAGCATACAACGATGCCAATCTTTTAAAGGGCGGTATTGTGTATGCGAACAGAGTCACTACAGTTAGCAATACCTATGCGGACGAGATTAAGATGCCATTCTATGGGGAACGCCTCGATGGACTTATGAACGCACGCAGCGCTGAACTCTCAGGTATTGTAAACGGTATTGACTATGACGAGTATAATCCGGAGACGGATTCGTTCCTTGCTCGTAACTATTCTGTATCGAATTTCCGAAAGGAAAAGGTGAAAAATAAAGTTGCATTGCAGGAAGAACTAGGGTTACCTGTGAATCCAAAGACGATGATGATTGGTGTAGTTTCCAGACTTACAGACCAAAAAGGATTCGATTTGGTTGCCCATGTGATGGACGAACTGTGCCAGGATGATATTCAAATTGTTGCACTTGGAACTGGAGATGAAAGGTACGAGAATATGTTCCGTCACTTTGCATGGAAATATCCGGACAAGGTGTCAGCGAACATCTATTACTCAGAGGCAATGTCTCACAAGATATATGGTTCCTGTGATGCATTCTTAATGCCGTCACTGTTCGAGCCATGCGGCCTCAGTCAGTTGATGAGTCTTAGATTCGGAACCCTTCCAATTGTTCGTGAGACGGGAGGACTTAAGGATACAGTAGAGCCTTACAATGAATATGAGAAGACGGGTACAGGTTTCAGTTTCGCAAACTACAATGCGCATGAAATGATGCACACAATTCGTTATGCAGAAGAAATCTACTATAATAAGAAACGTGATTGGAATAAGATTGTAGAGCGTGCCATGATGAAGGATTTCTCATGGAAGACATCTGCAAAACAATATGAAGAATTATATAAGAGTTTATAGCAAGTACGCCTCCGCAAGGAGGCTATTTGCATTACAGGAGTGATGAACATGAAGATAAAAGAACGATTGACGGACGGTAAGGTACATATTTCTTTTGAGGTATTTCCACCAAAGACGGATGCAAAATTTGAAAGTGTACAAAACGCAGTGGATGAGATTGCAAAATTGACGCCATCCTTTATCAGTGTTACTTATGGTGCAGGTGGCGGAACCAGTAAGAATACGGTAAAGATTGCATCCCATATTCAAAATGAGCTCGGTGTGGACAGTATTGCACATTTGACTTGTGTTTCTTCTACGAAGGAAGAGGTGCGTCAGAGAGTGCAGGAAATGAAAGAAAGTGGAATTCAAAATATACTGGCGCTTCGCGGGGATATTCCTGCAGAGTCGGAGTTTCCGATACCAAATCAATACAAATATGCTTATGAATTAATTGAAGATATCAAATCACAGGGTGATTTTTGCATTGGAGGAGCATGTTATCCGGAAGGACATGTGGAGTGTGAACACAAGGAGGATGACATTGCACATTTAAAACAAAAAGTAGATTGTGGTTTGGATTTTCTGACCACACAAATGTTTTTTGATAATTCTGTGTTTTATAACTTCTTATATCGTATCCGTGAGAAAGGGATTACCGTTCCGGTATTGCCGGGGATTATGCCGGTGACAAACGGAAAACATATTGCCCGTAGCTGTCAGCTTTCAGGAGCAGTGTTGCCGTCCAGGTTCCGTGCGATTGTAGACCGTTTTGGTGACAATCCAAAGGCCATGCAACAGGCTGGAATTGCTTATGCGACAGACCAGATTATTGATTTGATTGCAAATGGAATTCACAACATCCATGTGTATTCGATGAATAAGCCGGAAGTTGCGGTGGCAATTATGTCGAATCTTTCAGAGATTGTGAAATTATAAATTTTTTTATTGCATAATTCCAAATAATTGCATATAATAAGAGTGAGCAGGGAATGCTCGCATAAAGAGCTTTGCTACTTTGAGTGCAAACCTTTAATTCAAGTGCTTCACTACTTTAAACGTGAACCTTTAATTTAAGTGCTTCGCAGCTTGAAATGCGAAACGTTAATTTCAGGGAGATGTCAGTCTCCCTGTTTTTCTACTTATGGAGGAAAAATGGATTTTTACAGAATAAAAGAAGAATACAACCAATTTCTTCAAAAATACGAAAAAGAGAAACGTGGTGTAACCAAAGTACCAAATATTAAATATACTGATCGAAACAAATTTGCATTTGGTACGGTGTTTGAAATTAATGGAATGAAATATTATGTCTCTGTATCGTCTTTTGACAAAAAACAAGAAGCAAATATTTTGATTCGTGTACCTGGCGACAAACAAGAAGTAAAAGGTTCTCTGCGTTTTAATTATATGGTTCCTGTACCTGATGAATGTATTGAGAGATTAGTTATTAAAGATGTTAAAG
>JAZNHX010000047.1:0-2341 GCA_045577115.1 Faecalimonas sp.
CGAATGAATCTGGCCTTACGATCCAAATCTTCATTGACTCCCCATCTGTTGTTATTTTTAATGTAACAAAGATGAAAACCATTTTTCAGAAGAGGAATCTCGATTGCTTCCGGGAATGCCTCCCAATATTCCGTCTTAATCGCCAGACAGCCATTGGTACTTCCCTCTTCCGGATACACAATAATAGCCTCATGTCCTTCAAACTGCAGACTTTCACATTTAAAATCCATCCATTTCGATTCCATATATTTTCTACCGCCTTTTTGATAATTTAGAGGTTGTGGAATATTATACCATTTTATATACTCTTTTTCTTGTATAATAATCTCCTTAAATAGCGGAAAATTCACTCTAATCAAAAGGAGCTGTGCACTTTGGTATGCTCCCTTCTAGGTAGACAAGTGAAATAATAAAAACTTGTCACTTAGGAGGGAGCATATTTTATGTATAATAGCAAAGTATCCATTGAGGATAAATTATATGCGGTAAAGCTCTACTTGGACGGAAAGAAAAGTCAGAATCAGATTGCTAATGTATATGGAGTGAAACTCGCTTCAGTCCAGCAATGGATCCGTAACTACGAATCGTTAGGAGAAAATGCGTTTACACAAAAAGAATATAGAAAGTATTCCAAAGAGTTAAAAGAACAAGCTGTTCTGGATTATTTAGCTGGACAAGGTTCTCAAGATGATATTTGCAAAAAATATGGTATTCGTTCAAAATCCAAGCTACAAAAGTGGATAAAGGTGTATAATGGTCATGGAGAATTGAAATCTTCTGGTACAGGAGGGAACAAAATCATGACTAAAGGGAGAAAAACAACATTTGATGAGCGAATTGACATAGTACAGTATTGTATAGCACATGACCATAATTATGCAGAAACATCTTCAAAATATCAGGTATCTTATCAACAAGTACGCAGTTATACAATCAAATATGAAAATGGCGGAGTTGAAGCATTAAGAGATAACCGCGGGAAACGGAAAGATCCTGAAGCAATGAACGAGTTGGAAAGATTGCGTGCAGAAGTAAAAATCTTAAAAGCGGAGAAAGAAAGAGCTGAAATGGAGGCGTCTTTCCTAAAAAAACTTGCGGAGATAGAAAGGAGGCGGGGCTAAGTCTGATACACCATGAATACACATATCAGGCAATAAAAGAAGAACATGAAGAACACAATTATTCAATCAGCGCATTATGTGAAATAGCAAATATATCCAGAGCTGCTTATTATAAGTGGGTGAACCATAAAGAAAGCGACAATGAAAAGCTGAACCAACAGTTAGCTGATCGCCTGGAAGAATTGCATGAGAAATATCCGGATATGGGATACCGGAGATTAAACGATAAGATTCGGCATGACGATAAAATCAACATTAATGACAAGCGCATTCTCCGGATATGCCGAAAAAAGCAGATTAAATCCAACTTAAAATATCGTTATGATGGTTGTACAAGACCTTCCAGAAATCCTGCTTTTGTTGCTGACAATGTCCTGAACAGAGATTTCAATGCAGAACGTCCCAATGAGAAGTGGGTAACAGATGTGACAGAATTTAAGTACGGTACCACATTTGACAATATACAAAAACTATATTTAAGTGCTATTTTGGATTTGTGTGACCGACGACCTGTTGCGTATGTACTAAGCGATCATAATAATAATCAGCTTGTATTTGACACATTTGATGCGGCTATAGCTACGAATCCCGATGCCCATCCGATTTTTCATAGTGATCGGGGATATCAGTATACATCCAGAGGATTCCATCAAAAACTTGAAGAAGCCGGAATGACCCAAAGCATGTCCAGAGTTGCACACTGCACAGATAATGGTCCAATGGAAGGATTCTGGGGGATTTTAAAGCGAGAAATGTATTATAAACGCAAGTTTCATACACGGGAAGAGTTAGTACAGGCCATCACAGAATATATGGATTATTATACGACTCAAAGACCACAACGTGGACTTGAAGTCTTAACGCCAATGGAGTATCACGAAAAACTGCTGAAGGCAGCATAAAAATGTTGCCCAGCCGAAACTGGGCAACAAAAAACTTTATATTTTTTCAATTGTCTACTTGACGGGGTGCACACCAAGGCTACAGCTCCTAAAATTATAGTTACGGTATGAGCCAGCCAAACTGACCGGGAGAAACTTCACTTTTACCCAAAGTGTTAATCGGGTGGGGTTCCTGTGCCCACATACTTGCATGACCGTTTATTTCGTTGCCGATCCGAAGCTTCATAGGAGTATCCTTTGTCCAACCGATTTCGTTTCGCTTCAGAGTGACAATAAAGTGCATTCAAGTCGGAGGCCAAGCGGTCTTAGGAAGACAAC
>JAZNHX010000048.1:0-2461 GCA_045577115.1 Faecalimonas sp.
GTGAATCATTTTTTCTACATTCTCGATGACCGAGTCACGAGGATGTTGAAGATAAATCATTTCCTCATAATGGTCAATAAAAATTTTTTGTAAGATATTCATACTACTATTATGAAGGAAAACGAGGAAAAAGAAAACCCCACCCCTCAAGAATGAGGGGCAGGGGAGTTGAAGTGTCAAAGACACTTTTTTACTTTATATGAAATAATTTCAAAAAATGTTTACACTTTGTTTACACGCCCCAAGTCAATGCTCCGAAAATCCCCTTTCTATGCGGTTTGTCGGGGGATGGGTTTTGGTTCGATTCCCATCACCCGCTTTTTTATTACCCAAAACTGCTAAGATTTGTATAAATAGGCATAATAAGTCAACACTTATTATGTCTATTTTTGTGCGAAAATCCACGCACTTTTACCAAATATTGTTCGTTGTTATTCTTTTAACGAAATGATACCATTTGGCTACATGACATATAAAGGAGGACTACTTATCCATGAAGAAGATGAGAAACGCAGGGCTTCTGCTCTGTCTAATCATGATTGGTGCATTTGCCCTGACAGGATGCAAAAGCACGGAACAAAAGAGAATTGTGCGAATTGGTCACAATCAATCGACCAATCATCCTACACATATAGGGCTCACAGCATTTAAGGATTATATCAATGAGCATCTGGGAGATAAATATGTGGTGGAAGTGTATCCGAACGAGCTACTTGGTTCGCAGACCGACATGGTGCAACTCACACAAACGGGAGCGATTGATTTCTGCGTGGCAAGCAACGCAATTCTAGAGACCTTCAGTAAGAATTATGAAATCTTCAACCTACCGTATCTGTTCGCGAGTGCGGAGGCGTATCACAATGTGATGAACGACACGGAGATTACGGACGACATCTTTACAACGACGGAGCAGGCAGGATTCCTCGCTGTCACATGGCTGGATGCCGGCACAAGAAACTTCTATACGCTGAACAAACCAATTGAAAGTCCGACAGACCTTAAGGGACTGAAGATTCGTGTGCAGCAGTCGCCAACAAACATTTCCATGATGAAGCTACTTGGTGGTTCTGCGACACCGATGGGATTTGGAGAAGTGTACACAGCTCTTCAATCCAATATTATTGATGGAGCAGAAAATAACGAGATGGCTCTCACAGATAATGGACATGGAGACGTGTGTAAGTATTATTCTTATGACATGCATCAGATGGTACCGGACATCCTGATTGGAAATCTTGCATTTATCGAGGGATTGAGCGAGGAAGAGAGAACTGTTTTCGAAGAGGGATACAAAAAACTGAACGAAACGCAGAGAACAGAATGGGTAGAGGCAGTTGCGGCTGCAAAGGAAAAGGCAGCGAACGAGCAGAAGGTGCAGTTTATATATCCTGATCAGGAGCCGTTCAAAGAGGCCTGTTTGCCACTTCATGAGTCGGTATTATCCAAGAATGAAGCACTGAAGCCAATCTATGAAAAGATTCAGAAATACAATGAGATGTATCCGTCCGTGGCAGAATAGGAGGCGTATATGAGACAGTTAAGAAAATATTTGAATTTTGCATTAAATGCGTTGGCAGGCGGAAGTTTCCTCGCAATGGTGCTTCTGACTTGTTGGCAGGTATTTACCCGATATATCCTGCGAAATCCGTCCACATGGTCAGAGGAAATGGTATCATACCTTTTTGCATGGATGTCTCTTTTGGGAGCATCACTTGTGGTAGGTGAACGTGGTCATATGAACATTCCAATTGTGGTGGAGCGTTTTGGAGGCAAGGCGAGAAAATTCTTTGCCATCTTTGGAGAGGTTGTGGCGTGCCTTTTTGCAGGAGTCATCCTGGTATATGGAGGCATCCAGATTACGAGTCTGGCGATGGGGCAGATGACGTCATCGCTTGGTGTTCCAATTGGAATTTTTTACGTGGTGCTACCACTAAGTGGAGCACTCAACATCATTTACACGATATTAAATATAGTAGACATTGCCACGGGTTCGGAAGTGGCAGGAGAGGAGGCGTAAGATATGGCATTTGAGGCATTGGGAATTATTTTAATAGTGTTACTTGTATTACTTGTAGTAGGAGTGCCGATTTCTTATGCAATCGGAATCTCCTCATTGGCAGCGATTTTATCAGTCGTCCCGCTTGACGTTTCAGTTCTGACTGCGGCACAGAGAACCTTTGTCGGTATGAGTAAATTTAGTCTGACGGCGATACCATTCTTTATCTTAGCCGGTAATCTGATGAATCAGGGAGGTATTGCGAAGCGTCTGGTTGATTTTGTGTTGGCTATCTTAGGAAAACTTCCGGGGTCACTTCTTGTGACAAATGTAGGTGCAAATGCACTCTTTGGTGCCATTTCCGGTTCGGCTTCTGCGGCAGCGGCAGCGGTAGGGAGTATGGTGCGCGAGGGGGATGAGGAGCAAGGGTATGATCCGGCAATTTGTGCGGCGACTAACGCGGCG
>JAZNHX010000049.1:0-4885 GCA_045577115.1 Faecalimonas sp.
AACATTATGAAAACATTGTGAATTACTCCTCATTTTTCTAAAAAATTTGTAAAAATTCCATCTGTTAGGACTAGATAAAGCCATACGATTTGTAGTATACTAATTTGGTAGTTTATTATTCTACCTTTCAAAAAAATAACACGATAGATAAGGAAGACCATATTTATGAAAATCGGATTTGATAATGAAAAGTATTTGCAAATGCAATCTGAGCATATTCGTGAGAGAATCAGCAAGTTTGATAATAAGTTGTATCTGGAGTTTGGTGGAAAGCTATTCGACGACTATCACGCGTCCAGAGTGCTTCCTGGATTTGCTCCTGACAGCAAGTTAAAATTGCTCATGCAATTATCTGACCAGGCTGAGATTGTCATTGTTATCAGTGCCGGAGATATTGAAAAAAACAAGGTGCGAGGTGACCTTGGAATTACTTACGACACAGATGTATTACGACTCATGGATTCTTTCAAGGAACAAGGGCTCTATGTTGGAAGTGTTGTCATCACTCAATATTCCGGACAGCCGAGTGCAAACGCCTTCAAATCCCGTTTAGAGAAATTAAAGATAAAAGTATATACTCATTATAATATAGAAGGTTATCCGTCCAACATTCCTTTGATTGTGAGTGATCAAGGATACGGTAAGAATGATTATATTGAGACCACAAGACCTCTTGTAATCATCACTGCACCGGGACCGGGAAGCGGTAAGATGGCAACCTGCTTGTCACAACTCTACCACGAACACAAACGTGGTATTCATGCAGGTTACGCCAAGTTTGAGACCTTCCCGATCTGGAATATCCCATTAAAACATCCGGTCAATCTAGCCTACGAAGCGGCAACTGCCGACCTCAATGACGTCAACATGATTGACCCATTCCATTTAGAGGCGTACGGCGAGACAACCGTGAACTACAATCGCGATGTAGAGATTTTCCCTGTCCTAGATGCTATCTTTGAGAGAATCTACGGCAAGAACCCATACAAATCACCAACAGACATGGGTGTAAACATGGCAGGAAATTGCATCTGTGATGATGAAGTTTGTCGTGAAGCTTCCAATCAGGAAATTATCCGAAGATATTATTCTGCATTAAAAGGCTTGGCTCAAGGTACATCCGACGAGGAAGAAATATACAAACTTAAACTCCTCATGAATCAAGCACATATCACCATTGCAGAACGTAAAGTTGTAGATGCTGCTTTGAAACGTGCAAAGGAAACAGACGCTCCTGCAGCTGCTTTGGAACTGGAAGACGGCACAATTATCACCGGCAAAACCACTCCACTCCTCGGAGCCTCTGCCGCGATGTTGCTGAATGCGCTCAAAACTTTAGCCGGTCTAGATGATGCATTGCATCTCATCTCACCGACTGTTATTGAACCGATTCAGAAGTTAAAAACAGAATGTCTTGGAAGCAAGAACCCAAGACTACACACAGACGAAGTATTGATTGCACTTTCCATCTGTGCAGCAACAGATAATAACGCACAATTAGCCTTAGAACAGATACCGAATCTGCGTGGCTGTCAGGCACATTCCTCTGTGATGTTATCGTCTGTAGATATCAAGCAGTTTAAAAAGTTAAATATTCAACTGACATCAGAAGCAAACTTTGAAAATAAAAAATATTTTGGTTAAAAAAGACGGGCTTGGAGTTCAATAATGAATTCCAAACCCATTTTTTATCCTTCCTACTGCTCCGGCACTTGTACCTACTCTGTTGTCAAATAAGATGATACCGCATACACGGTCTGTCCATTATATTCTAACTTTGACCATCCATTCGTATGCACACCGATTCGTCTGACGTATTCTCCTTTTAACAACTCATGTACAATCTCTGAGCCTTCTCCTGTTGTTGGTTTTGTTCTAAGATTCGTCTTTTCCTTCGCCGTCACTTGTTCATCTACAGAAGTATATCCATCACCGGTTGATGGTGGAGTACTTGGTGTCACCTGCGTCACTACCTCATTACTGAGCAAACTGGTTTTCGCATAGACTACCTGACCATTATAAATCAGTCTAGACCAACCCCTATTACTGACTGCTGTTCGTTCTAAAAACTCGCCACTTTTTAATTGTCCGACTGACTCACTGTCTGTGGTCGGAAGCACGCGGAGATTCACATACTCCTTCGCCGTCACTTTATCACCCTTTGGAGTAAACTCATGTCCTTCCACAATATCTTTTTGCTGACCGGGAGTTTGAATGGTCTCCTTTGTCTCTAAATCCGTTGTCAGATAACTGGTAATTGCATATACCGTCTGACCATTATATTGAAGCTTTGACCAGCCATTCTTACCCACACCGATTCTGGTTGCAACCTCACCATTCTTAAGAGCCACTACAATGTCACTCTTCGTCGTCGCTGCGGTTCGCAGATTCGTGAGTTCTTTGGCAGTCACCTGCTCATTCACTGCTGTATACAGTTTTTCCTCATCTGTGAGTGGTACCTTCGCTGTCGGTGGTACTGCAGATGGATTTTTGGCTCCCGCTTGTTTTTTTGTAAAATAACACACAACCATATCTACATTACCGGACACTCCATCCACACGACCTTTGTTCGTATACTGCCATGCAGACGTCTTCCCCTGGTAATCCGGCTTATCCTTCTGTGGATACACAACTCCCGAGTACTGTGCAACCCATATTTTATATCGCTTCTCTATGCTCTGAATATCCCAATATGCATCATCTTCAATCTCACCGCGAGCCCCGTAGAACATAACATCGTAGCCTGCTTCCTTAACAGTTTCCAGAAATGCCATTGCATGAGTTGTTCTCTGTGTTGCAGTGAGGTTAAACATTCTGCTTGTGGAATTCTTATATCCCTCACAGTCATAAACAACCGGATACGAAATTGGATATCCCTCAATCGCCTGTAAGGTCCATTCTGCTTCTTCCTTCGCCTCCGCTTCGCTCACTGCGGTTGAAAAGAAATATACGCCCACTAATACGCCTGCTTTTTGCGCCTGCTGAATGTTATAGTCTGCATTATCATCCTTATAGAGAACACCGTTCTCTCCACGATAGCCGATACGAATAAATGCAAATTCAATACCAGTGTTTTTTACCTTCTGCCAGTCTATCTTCCCCTGCCATTTGGATACATCAATACCGTTGCTTCTGCCTCGTTCTTCAGCCAGTTCCCGTGCATCTACATCTGTTCCGTCCTCTTCCTTTGTATCTACATTTTCCGGGTCCTGTTCTGCATCCCCTGTGATCGAAGTATCATAAACGACCTTCTCTTTATCGTCTTTCTCCGAGGATGTTTTCTTTTTTCCCGCGTTAACCGCAATTAGGGTTATAGTAGTTGTAAGAATTGCAATAATTGTGATTGCCACTATGATTAATATCTTTTTATTATGATTTCTTCTTCTGAAAAAATTAGGTTTTTGATATGTTTTCATTCATACTTCGTCACTCATTTGGAAATTATAAAAAGTATAACACACTCGATGAAAAGAAACAACAAATTCCCCGCCTATAAAACTTGAATTATATTTGCAAAAAGCGTATAATACCTCAATAAATCAATGGAGAAATAGAAATGAATTTATTATATATTGCATTATTGATAACACTGTTTTCAGTGATTCTCGTCTTACTCATATCCTACATCTGCTTTCGCATGGCTTTTTATGTGCCAAAGAAAAGAACAGATTGCACAGAAGAATTTGATCTTCCGAAAGGGAAGATATACGAACCCTATCATGAACAGATGATTGCTTGGACCAAAGAAACACGAACATTCCCACAGGAGCGTTTTACAATCACTTCCTATGACGGACTGAAACTATCCGGAAAATACTTCGAGTACACACCAGATGCCCCGATTGAACTGATGTTTCACGGCTATCGCGGAAATGCAGAACGTGACCTGAGCGGTGCTGTACAGCGCTGTTTTTCCCTTGGACGAAGCGTTCTTATTGTAGACCAGCGAACCAGTGGACAAAGCGAAGGAAACGTCATTAGCTTTGGTATCAATGAAAGTCGCGACTGCCTCTCTTGGGTTCATTTCCTTGTAGAACATTTCGGCAATGATGTTAAAATCATTCTCACCGGAATCTCAATGGGAGCTTCTACTGTCATGATGGCATCAGCGATGGACCTCCCAACCAATGTAGTCAGCGCTCTGGCTGATTGCGGTTATACGTCAGCAAAAGATATTATTACAAAGGTAATTCGCGAAATGCATTTGCCACCGAAACTGCTATATCCCTTTGTAAAACTGGGTGCAAAACTATTTGGACACTTCGACTTGGAAGAGACATCACCGATTGAGGCGATGAAAAACTGCCGCATTCCAATTATATTCATTCACGGAGAGACAGACGACTTTGTTCCATGTGATATGAGCCGTGCAAATTACGAAGCCTGTATCGCTCCAAAAAGACTGTTTACCGTAGCTGAAGCGGGTCATGGAATGAGTTATCTATTGGATAACGATGGATATTTTAAAGCATTAAAAGAATTTTCAGAACAATATCAATAACAAAATAGCAACAACCACATTAGGTTGTTGCTATTTTTAACACTAAACAGGGGATGAGGGAATCGAACCCCCACCAAAAGTTTTGGAGACTCCTATCATACCATTTGACCAATCCCCTAAAATAAAAGAGGTGTGTTCACTCAACTAAACTCGCTTCGCTCGTTAAGGTTCGTGAACCGCCTCGCACTAAATCCATGCTGCGCTCGCAGCTTGCATTTATTAAGTTGCTTTCGGCGTACCTTCAAAACTACACACAAACTATTGATTATCATTTCATCTTTTTTGTTCCTATCACCTTACCTTGGTTATGCCCTCGACCTATTAGTAACAGTCAGCTACGTACATTACTGCACTTCCACCTCTGTCCTATCTACCTCGTCGTCT
>JAZNHX010000050.1:0-2426 GCA_045577115.1 Faecalimonas sp.
GGAGCATGGTAAGTATCCGCTAGATGTGTATGGAAAGGGAATTATGCGGTTTTGTACATTTGTAATTCCATATACCTTGATTCAATATTATCCCTTGCAGTATTTGCTGGGGAAAACCTCGCAGTGGCAGTATGCATTGTATCCCTTGGGCGTTGTTGTGTTTTTACTGGTATGCTATGCGGTGTGGCGAGTGGGTGTAAGGAATTATACATCCTGTGGGTCGTAGAGAGTGGAAGGATAAAGGAAGTTCTGCTAAATAGTAGAATGAGAAGAAAAATATCCCCGTTTTCAGGCAATTGAACTGCTTCCCGTCAAGTAGACAATCAAAAAAATATAAAGTTTTTCTGCCAGTAGGTACCACCTGCTGGCAGATTTTTTTATGCTGCCGGCAAATATGTTTCGTGTTTTTCCATTGGTGTTAACACGCCAAGATTTCTTTGTAAGCGTTTGTTGTTATAGTAACTGATATATTCCTCAATCATTGCTATAAGAGATTCTCTGTCTGTGAATCTCTTGCCATAATATCGTTCTCTCTTTATAATTCCCCAGAATCCTTCCATCGGACCATTATCAATACATTTTGCCACTCTGGACATGCTTTGTGTCATTCCGGCGGCTTCAATTTTTGCATGGAATGTTCTGTTTGTGTACTGAAATCCTCTGTCACTGTGGAACAGCGGATGTGCATCAGGATTATCTCTCACAGCATCATCAAAGGTATCAAACACTAACGGATTATTATTGCTGTCACCGATACGGTAAGCTACAATTCTTCTGTCAAACAGGTCAAGAATAGCACTTAGATATACCTTGTGCTTTTCAATCCCTATGTAGTAGTGAAATTCAGTTACATCAGTAAGCCATTTCTGGTTTGGTGCTTTTGCCGTAAATTCGCGGTTAAGTATATTTTCAGCAATGAACTGAGGATTGGACGATTGCCTTGTACAACCATCATTGGCATATTTAATCGTCGATTTTATTCCGAGACTCCGGCAAATTCGAAGAATGCGTTTATCATTCACATCAATACCATAATAGCGTTCCAGTTCATCCTTAATTCTGCGATAACCCTTATCCGGAGATTCGTTATGGATTTCTTCTATCAGTGCGGCAATTCGTCTGTTTTCCAGTTCATTTTCCGGCATCTCACGGTTCAGCCATTTATAGTAAGCAGCTCTGGATACCCCGCCCAACTTACAAAGTGCCTGTACCGGATAATTGTGTTCCTCGTGTTCTTCTTTGACTGCCTGATATATCGCTTCATGACGAATCAGGCTCAGCCCCGCCTCCTCTCGATTTCCTCTAATTTTTTTAGGAATGATAACTCCATTTCTGCACGTTGCCTCTTGGCTTTTTCCAGTTTCAACTCAGCCCTAAGCTTTTCTATCTCTGTAAGAGAATCTTCCGATTTTCTTTTGCCACGGTTATCCTGTAATGCACTAACTCCGCCTGTTTCATATTTGATAGTGTAATTTCGCGCCTGCTGATAAGAGACCTTAAACTTTTCTGATGTTTCGGTATAATTATGGTCATGGGAAATGCAGTAGGATGCGATTTCCACTCTTTCTTCAAATGTTGTTTTTCTTCCCTCAGTCATAAGACTACTTCCTCCTGTTCCGGAAGCCTTCAGCTTCTTATGACCATTATACAACGCAATCCACTTTCTGAGTGTACGAGTACTGGAAATTTTGTATTTTTTACAAATATCACGCAGGGAACCGAGATCGGAAAGATACTCTTGTACAGCGCTTTCCTTCTCGGAAGAAGTTCTTTTAGTCCATCCTTTGTTGTAAAAGGCTTCTGAACCCATGGTCTGATAATTACGAATCCATTCTTCCAAAGTGGTAGGATGAATTCCTTCGCTTGCCGATATAGACTTAATACTATGTTTAGCTTCCAAAACAAGCTTTACCATTCGCAGTTTGTCTTCAGCAGAATACTTACGCATAGAAAATGCTCCCTCCTTGATAAACAGTTTTATTATTTTAACTGTCTACCTAGAAGGGAGCATATCACCCCATAGAGGGGATTTTTGTTATGCTTATTGCGGTTGCTGTTCCATTTGTTGTTGCTGCTGTTGAGCCTCCAGTGCACCTTGGATTCGAATGTTTAATTCTTCCTGCTGAATCTGAAGGGTTGTAGCATAGTTCGGATCCAGGAAGAAGGTGGCATCATGCTGACAGACATTGGATTTTTTTGGTTCCTGCCATACGATGGAACCATCCGGTTGCTCCACGGGGAATCTGGAACCATTCCAAAGGGACTCGTGCTCAACCGGTGTCATAATCCAGCTTCCGGTGTATTGGAAAGGACATTCCGGTGTAGCCACTAAATTGTCATATGCACAAATCTGGCCAAAGTAATGAACATCACAGATTTCGGTAGGAATCGTATCTTCTTCGAAATATTCAGTAATGATACAAGCA
>JAZNHX010000051.1:0-6217 GCA_045577115.1 Faecalimonas sp.
CCTAATACTTTATCACAAAGTGGTGTTCTCTTTTCATTTATCCTAATAAAATTTTACGCTAGCATCTTATATATAACATAAAATCATCGATTATTTTTCCCTTTGGGTATATACAATATTTTTTTCATATTTATCCCCAAAATCCTTCTAATTTTACTAAAAAATAAGTGTTTTGGGTATATAGAGAAAATTTCATTCAAAACACCCCACAAATTACTGAAATAGTGGGTACTGGAACAAAATTTCTCGCTGTATGCCCAAAACACCAATTCGCACATCAATTTAGTAAAATTTAGTCAACAATTGCTATCCGCATCATGTTACTCATGCCTTCGCGACCTTTCTTCACATTCGGCGAAGGAATACCTGCTGTGACAACCACGATATCGCCTGTCTCAACGAATCCTTTTGCCTTTGTAAGGTCAATTGCCTCCTCGCAGATCTCATCAGTTGTCTGATATGGAATCGATTTAATCGGGTATACACCTCTGTAAATCTGCATGCGACGGAGGGACTCCTCATTCGGCGATACGCCGACAATCATAGCCGCAGGTTTAAACTTTGATACAACTCTGGCTGTTGCCCCTGACGCAGTCGGTGTGATGATACATCTTGCACCGAGACTCGCCGCCGTAGCTACCGATGAATATCCAATTGCGCTGGAAATGCTCTTTTTGCGGTTTTCCTGCGCTTTGGAAAGCAACATGTCATAGTCGAGATGCTGCTCCGTATTCTTCACAATCTCTACCATCATCTGCAATGCTTCCAGTGGATATTTGCCCTGTGCGGTCTCTCCAGAGAGCATCACTGCATCGGTTCCGTCATACACTGCATTGGCAACGTCTGTCACTTCTGCTCTTGTCGGACGTGGATTTCGAATCATAGAGTCCAGCATCTGTGTTGCCGTGATAACCGGCTTGTAATTATCGTTACATTTTTGAATCAGCCATTTCTGCAGATACGGAACCTCTTGAGCCGGAATCTCTACGCCGAGGTCTCCGCGCGCAACCATGATGCCGTCTGCGCAGTGCAGAATCTCATCGATATTCTTGATTCCTTCTGCATTTTCAATCTTTGCAATAATCGGAATATACGGTGCCTTGTGCTCTTTTAACAGTGCCTTAATCTCCAAGATTCCTTCTGCCGAACGCACAAAAGAAGCTGCGATAAAGTCTACACCTTGCTGAATACCAAACACAATATCCTCGCGGTCTTTCTCGGTCAGTGCAGGCAGTCTTACCGGAACATTCGGCACATTCACACCTTTTCTCTGTCCAAGTTCTCCTCCGTTTAAGACCTTGCACACGATCTCTGTGTCCGCAATCTTTTTCACTTCCAGTTCAATCAGACCATCGTCAATTAGAATGTGTTTTCCTATCTCCACATCCTCTGCGAGACCATCATAGGTAATAGATACGCGATTCGCATCTCCTTCAATCTCTTCGGTTGTCAGTGCAAATGTCTGCCCCGTTTCTAGCATAACCTTCTTGCCATCCTTAAGGAGTCCGGTTCGAATCTCCGGTCCCTTGGTGTCAAGTAAAATAGCAATCGGTCTTCCAACCTCCTCGCGAATACTTTTTAACATATCCATGCGTTCCTTCTGCTCTACATGGTCTCCGTGAGAAAAGTTGAATCGGGCAATATCCATGCCGTTTTTCACCAATCTTTTCATCAAATCTCTATCATTCGTATTCGGACCCATGGTACAAATAATTTTTGTCTTTTTCATTTAGTTCTCCTATTTCTTGTTATTTAATATGTTCATGTGTAAACAAATGTTCCTGACAATACTCATGTGCACCATTGCACTTTGAGCAATAACGAAATTCCAAATTCGGATCATCCAACTCCGTACGACCACATACGGTGCAACGATGTTTGGCACCATTTGTATACTGCTGACTCTGGCGTGCCTCCTGTACCTCCTTATGATATACACGTCTTCTGTGCATTTCCTTTGGCGAATACTTCTTGTAGTTCCTGCTAGCGAAGTAAAACAACAGAAAGTTGAGGAATGATACAAACGCCTCAAGCGCAAACGCCTTATAGTACATTCCAAAATACCCTCCGCCAAACTCTGGAAGAAATGCTTGAATAATAGTATATCCAAAGTAAGCCGCATCAATCCATGCAAGCCATTTTACTTTAACCGGAATAATCATAAACAGATAGAACTGCTGATTCGGATACAACGCCGCATACGCAAAAAACAGCGACATATTCAGATAATATGTCCCCACAGGAAGTGACGCATCGAAAAGCAAATACACAAGTAATGCCGCCACAATGTGAAACAATACGCCCATTAAAAAATACAGATTAAAGCGGAACACACCCCATGCAAACTCCAGCTGGCGCCCTATCATATAATATAAATACAATGTAAACACTACAAAAAGCAGATTCGTATTTGGCGGTTGAACAATAAACGTAATCAGCCTCCAGACCTGTCCCTGCATGATTGCATGCATATTTAGCGACAGATAATTAAAATAAAATCCCGGTGCAATCATATTTAATATAAATCCCAATGCATATAAAATAATGATATAATACATAAGATTCGGTATTGCATATTTTCCAAATTTGCGTTCCAATTTAGTCATCCATTTCATAAAAATCATCCTCCAAATCCTTGAAACCCATCTCGAATAATTGTATAATGTACATAAAGTATTGTCAATTATTTAAGTAATATGAAAGGAGAATCTGACAATGAAAAAAGCGGTTATGTTTGGCGGCGGAAATATCGGCCGTGGTTTTATCGGCGCTGTATTGGCAGAAGCCGGATTTAGTATCGCATTTGCTGATGTAAATGTGGATTTATTAAACAAATTAAACGAATTAGGAAAATATACAGTACGCATAAGAGACACCGAGTGTCGTGATCAACTGGTAGAAAATGTATGTGGCGTAAATTCTACAACAGATGAGGTTGTAAAAGAGATTGCAACTGCAGATCTTGTTACGACTGCTGTAGGTCTTACCATTTTACCTCGAATTGCAGGTGCTGTTGCAAATGGTATCAAGGCAAGAATGGATGCAGGAAGCAAAGAATATTTAAACATTATCGCATGTGAGAATGCAATCCGTGCAACATCACAGCTTAAGAAAGCTGTTTATGAAAAATTTGATGAGGCTACTGCTGCGTACGCAGATGAGTACGTTGGATTCCCTGACAGTGCAGTAGACCGTATTGTACCACCGGTTGAAAACGACCCTGAAAATCCATTGGATGTTGTGGTAGAGGAATTCTATGAATGGAGCGTAGAACGCTGTGGATTCCGCGGTGAGATTCCGAATGTTCCTGCAATGCACATTGTGGAGGACTTAATGGCTTACTTAGAGCGTAAATTATTTACACTCAACACAGGTCACTGCATCACAGCTTATCTTGGTTCATTAAAGGGCTATGAAACAATTGACCAGGCTATCGCAGACGAGAAAATCTACGCAATTGTTCGCGGTGCTATGACAGAAAGTGGCGAAGGCCTCATTAAGAAACACGGTTTTGAGCCGGAAATGCACTGGGCATACATGGAAAGCATTATCAAACGTTACAAGAATCCATACCTCAAGGACGCACTAGTTCGTATCGGACGTGAGCCAAACAGAAAGCTTGCACCGACAGACCGTTTGATTGCACCACTGTTAAATTCATACTCATATGGAATCTCAGTGGACAACTTAATCAAAGGTATTGCTGCTGCTCTTCACTTTGATTATGAAGGCGACCCACAGAGCCAGATTCTTCAAGAGAAGATTCGTGAATGTGGCGTAATTGAAACAACAAAAGAGATTACAGGCGTTACTGATTCCGAATTACTCTCAAGAATAGCAACTGCTTACGAGACAATCGCTGCTGAAATCCAGTAATACAGATTGAGGTCGGCTACAAAAATTGTAGTCGACCTCTTATATTGCTGTTCTCATTAATCTTCAAAAGCTTCTTTTACTTTATCCATAAAGCCCTTTTTCTTGCTCTTCTTCTCTTTCTCAGCTTCTTCGCCTTGTTTCAGAGAATTCCCGGTCATTTCGTCAAACTTACGAAGCAACTCTTTTGCTTCAGAGCTTAATTTCTCCGGTGTCTGAATCACAAGTGTCACATAATGATCACCCCGAATCTTCTTATCGCGAAGTGACGGAACACCTTTGCCGCGAAGACGTACCTTTGTGTCCGTCTTTGTTCCCGGTGCAATCGTATATAACACATCTCCATCTACGGTCTGAATGCGAACATCGCCACCGAGTGCTGCTTGTGCGAAACTAATCGGTGCAGTAGAGAAAATATGCATATCCTGACGTCCGAATACCGGATGTCTTGAGACTGTCACCTCTACAAGCAAGTCACCTCTTGGACCACCGTTAATTCCCGGTTCACCTTTTTCACGAATGCGAATACTCTGACCATTATCAATACCCGCCGGAATTGTAACAGATATTTTCTTCTTAGATGCTACATATCCGGTTCCGCCACAGTCTGAACATTTCTCACGAATCACCTTTCCGGAACCATTACATTCCGGACATGTCTGCACATTTTGCATTGTTCCAAAAAATGACTGTGTTGTATATACCACCTGACCGCGTCCGTTACACTTCGGACATGTCTCCGGTGATGTTCCCGGTTTTGCACCGTTTCCACCACAGGTTGTACATGGGTCTTTGATTACAACATCTAATTCTTTTTCACATCCGAAGATCGCTTCCTCAAATGTAATACGGATTCCCTTGCGAACATTTGCGCCCTGCATTGGACCATTATATGAACGTCTGGAACGACGTCCGCCACCAAACATATCGCCGAAAATATCGCCAAAGATATCTGTAAAATCCATGCCACTGAAATCGAAACCGCCAAATCCACCGGCTCCTGCACCACCGTCGAATGCAGCGTGACCGAATTGGTCGTATTTCTGTTTCTTTTCCGGGTCACTAAGTACAGCATAAGCTTCTGAGAGTTCTTTGAACTTCGCTTCTGCTTCTTTATCGCCCGGGTTTGCATCCGGATGATATTTCTTTCCCAAGGCTCTATATGCTTTTTTGATTGTTGCGGCGTCAGCGTTCTTATCTACGCCAAGCACCTCATAATAATCTCTTTTTGTCTCAGCCATAATTTGTTTGCCTTCCTAATTTATTATAATCCCATCACAGTTCAGCCATACGCCAAATATCAGCATTGTCTGCTAACATGCAAGTATGACGCATACAATACTGATATTTTCACATGGCTAAACTGTAACTAAATCTCTTTGTAATCTCCATCCACAACGTCATCACCGTTAAAACCTTCCGGTGCTGGACCTGCTTCCGGTGTTGGACCACCTTGTGCTCCCTGTTGCTGTGCAGCGATGTTTTCATACATCTTTGTGAATACACCCTGTGCATCTGTCATGAGTTTTTCTTTTGCTGCTTTAATTTCTTCTACATCAGCATCTGTCATTGTCTCAGGTGTTGATTTTGCAAGAATATCTTTCAAAGCTTGGATATCAGCTTCAACAGTAGATTTTTCAGAAGCGTCTACTTTATCACCAACATCAGCTAATGCTTTTTCTGTTTGGAATACAATTGAATCCGCTTCATTTCTTGCATCAATTGCTTCTTTACGTTTCTTATCCTGCGCTTCGAACTCTGCTGCTTCTTTTACAGCTTTTTCGATATCAGCATCTGACATGTTAGAACCTGATGTAATTGTAATGTGTTGCTCTCTACCTGTTCCCAAATCTTTTGCAGATACATTGACGATACCGTTTGCATCGATGTTGAATGTAACTTCGATTTGAGGAATTCCACGTGGAGCCGGTGCAATACCGTCAAGTCTGAACTGTCCAAGTGTCTTGTTGTCTTTTGCAAACTGTCTTTCACCCTGTACTACGTGAATATCTACTGCTGTTTGGTTGTCAGCTGCTGTAGAGAATACCTGGCTCTTGCTTGTTGGAATTGTTGTATTTCTTTCAATCAATCTTGTTGCGATTCCACCCATTGTTTCGATAGAAAGCGAAAGTGGTGTAACGTCAAATAAGATGATGTCGCCTGCGCCTGCGTCTCCTGCTAATTTACCACCCTGAACAGATGCTCCTAAAGCAACACATTCATCTGGGTTAAGAGATTTGCTTGGCTCTTTGCCTGTCAATTGTTTTACTTTGTCCTGTACAGCCGGAATACGTGTAGAACCACCTACCAAAAGTACCTGACCAAGTTCTGCTGCTGAAAGACC
>JAZNHX010000052.1:0-8965 GCA_045577115.1 Faecalimonas sp.
AAAACAGAATATTTGGAAAAAATCACCAAATGGCTTAATGGTGATGAGACTTGGGCAGAAGAAAACTTTAATGATTTGCATAAAACATTATGTGAAATGGTACGCGAGTTTTTAGTTGCAGACTATTATGAAGAGTGCACATATGGAAAAGCGCAGAAAATTGTAAATATGACATTTAAGTATTTGTATGCATATTACTGTGCTAATTCTGAAGAAAGCAAGGATGATAAACGTTTTAAGTTTTGTCATATGCCACTAGATTCATTTACACTAGAGTGGTTTAAACGAAGTAAAATTCCTAATGTTGCAAAAGGGAAAATAGGCGCTTGGAGTAATATGGATGAAGAAGATAATAAGGAAAGTTACGGATACAAGTTTTATAGGGACGAAATTAAAAAATATTTTGCAGAAAGAGGTTTTACGCCACTCCAAGCAGAGTTTGTGATTTGGCCTAATATTCAAAAGGAAATGGCTGCGGAGGCATTTATATTTACATTTGAACAGATAAATGAAGTCGATAAGAGAAAATGCATTCGAAAAAAATCACTTGGCGATAAAGTTAGACGTGTAAAAGAGATAGTGGAAAACATGTGACATATTGCATATATAAAGAAAAAACAACAGCGATTTCGCTGTTGTTTTTTGATGCCCGTCTTTTGGTCCATCCATGTTGTTATACTCCTTTTATAGGGTGATAAACCCCAAAACAACAGTAGGAGGATAATCATAATGGAGAAAAACAAACAAGCAGAAATTTTAAAACGAGTCTTAGAATTGGAGAAACAGATCGCAAACACGAATTGCTCATTAGAAAGGTTATTAGGGGAAAAGTATGCTGGTACACCTGTTCCACCGACTTGCGAAATGGTAGTCAGAAAATATCCGGAAATCACACCGGAGGTACAATTTGATAAGGTAAAAGCGATTGTTCCGTCACTTATATTTTGGCCGTGGTTTTTCATTTACTATTTTGGTATTTGGAGTAAGGAAAAGAAAGCGGATATAGAAAGAATAAGAAATTCGGAAGAGTACAAGGCAAAATGTGCTGCTTTAGATGCGGAATTTGATAAGCAACAAGAAAGTTTCAACAAGGAATATGAAGAGAAAAAACGAATTTATGATACTGAGACACTTCCACAGTATGAAAAAGCTCTTCATGAATGGGAAGAACAACATAAAGAGAAGGTTGATACAACACGAGAACAACTCCATGCGGCACAAAAGGAATTACATGAGATTTACAATACCACCAAAATTGTCCCTGTGCAGTATAGAAATATTACAGCACTTCAATACATAAGTGATATGGTTTCAAGCAGTGATTATGATGTAAAGGAAGCTATAGAAAGTTACGACAAGAAAACACAGAGAGATTTGAACGTAATGCAGATACAGGCACAACAGACAGCAAATGAACTGGCTTATGAGCAAAATGCGTTGTTAGATAAACAAAACGCAATTGCAAGTAAGGCGAGAAGGGATGCTAATATAGCCTCTGCAATTGGTGCTGTGCAACATCATAATACAAATAAAACATTGAAGAAGTTTTTTGAAAAATAAAAGAGACCGGCTTCAACGCCAAAGAATTCAAGTGCGAATGAAGTCGGTTTCTCTATGTCCTCAAATTGTCTCATCCTACGTTCTATAATGAATATAAAGTTTTAAAAAGAAGGGGGAAAAAGTAATATGGATATTTATGAACCAATCAGGCAAGTGGTATTGGATACACTGTCAAAAATTGAGGAAGCTAGTAGACAAAATGGTAGAATTACAGGACTAAAAACAGGATTTGACGATTTAGATCATATATTATCGGGATTGCAACCAGGAAGTTATAATCTAATAGGAGCCAGACCGGCAATGGGGAAAACGTCATTGGCACTCAATATAGCCATAAATGTAGCGACAGAGGAAAAGAAAAAAGTTATCTATTTCAGTTTGGAAATGTCAAAAGAGCAAGTGGAAAAGCGATTATTTGTGATGAATGCAGAAAAGAATAACACATTGCTTCATGATAATTTAATTATTGATGATACACCTGGGATTTCAATTTGTGAATTACGCAAAAAATGTCACGAATATAGTTTGAAGCAAGGTTTAAATTTAATCATTATCGATTATCTTCAATTAATGTCAGGCAAAGCAGAATATCAAGAGGAATATCAAGGGAGAACGCGAGAAATTGCAGAAATGTCAATGGGAATAAAGGAAATTGCAAAAGAACTTCAAGTTCCAGTTATTGTGTTGACACAGCTTCCACGTGAAGTGGAAAGAAGGAGCAATTTCAGACCACAACTTGTAGATTTGCGTGGTTATGGTACAACTGAGCAAGATAGTGACGTAGTACTATATATTTATCGGGATGACTATTATAACAAGAATTCGATTAAGCAAAACATAGCAGAGATAATTGTTGCTAAAAATCGTTATGGTGAAAGGAACAAAGTTATCAACTTAAAATGGGATATGGAATACTTGAGATTTCAAAACTATAAAGAAAGTGAGATGAATAAGAGTAATATTTGGTTGGATGGCATGATGGGGGTTGTTGTGGGAGATGCGTTGGGAGTTCCAGTGGAGTTTAAAAAGCGCCAAGAACTGAAGGATGATCCTGTAGAAACTATGAGAGGGTATGGCTCTTTTAACTTGCCGGCAGGTAGTTGGTCAGATGATACAAGTATGACATTAGCTACATTGGACAGCTTAAAAAATGGATTTAATCGTCATGATATTATGAAAAATTTTATTCAATGGATTAGACAGGCAGAATATACGCCATTTGGCAATGTGTTTGATGTGGGAAATATTTGTTACAGGGCAATTGCCAAATATGAGCTACTCGGAGATATAGATCATTGCGGGTGTGATAAAGATTATGAAAATGGTAATGGCTCTTTAATGAGAATTCTACCTGCTTGCTTGTACTTTTATCAAAAACAAAAAGAAGAAGAAATGTCAGATGAAGAAGCAATAGAACACATTCATGCAGTATCGGCATTAACGCATGCGCATATTAGAAGTTTAATTGCCTGCGGCCTTTATTATTTTATGACAAAAAGTATTTTAAACAATAAAGGAACGCTAATGAAACGTTTGCAGATGGGAGTGAAGGATGCTTTTAGTTTTTATAAAAGTGTAGACACTGATGCTGATGAATTAAATCATTTTAAGAGAATTAGAGATTTAAAAGAGTTCTCAAGTATCCCTGAAGATGATATTAGAAGTACAGGTTATGTTGTAGATACATTAGAGTCGGCAGTATGGTGTTTGATCAACACGGACTCCTATAAAACATGTACGCTTAAAGCAGTGAACCTTGGAGATGATACCGACACAGTGTCTGCTATTGCAGGTGGTTTGGCTGGTTTGTACTATGGATATGAAAATATACCAAAGGAGTGGCTTGACTCTATTCAAAAACGAGAATGGATTGAGGAAATGTGTAATGCTAAATATTGTACCAATTAAGCGAGTTGTATTAGATACGATAGAACAAATAAAGGAACGGAGAGAGAATGAACGAGGAGTTGTTGGGCTACAAACTGGTTTTATAGATTTAGATTGGAAGACTACGGGATTCCATAAAGGAGATTTAATTCTACTTGCAGGTAGACCTGCTATGGGATGCACAGCCCTAATGCTTCAGATTGCTAATCAAGTGGCAACCTATCAGCAAAAAAGAGTACTCTGTTTTCATTTGGAACTTACAAAAGAAATTATACTGAAACGTCTGATTTCACAAGAGGCTATGGTGGACTATGCATATCTTCTTAAAGGCAAATTGACAGACAACGACTGGGAGAAGGTGTTAAAGAGTGCAGAGAGAATTAAGCATTCGCAATTGATTATCGATGATACGCCCCTATTATCAATCAACGAACTGCAAGAAAAATGTCGGGAATATCAAAAGGAACAAAAGGTAGAGTTGATTATCATAGATTACATTCAATTATTAAGAGGGATAGAACGTGGAAAGAGAGTAAGTAGAAATCAGGAATTAGAAGTAATAGCACGAGGGCTTCGAGAACTGGCGATTGAATTAAATGTTCCAATTATTGCGATTTCAACGCTGCCACGTAGTGTGGAGAGACGTTCAAATCATAGGCCAACAACTCGCGATTTGGATGAAAATGTTGCCCTTGCTCGTGAAGCGGATATTGTTTTGTTTCTCTATCGCGATGCTTACTATCATTTCAATACGGATCTTAAAGACATTGCAGAAATAACAGTTGCGAGGAATCGATATGGAGAATGCGGTATTGTTGAATTGAAATGGATAAGCAAATGTATGAAATATGAAAATCGCAACTAAATTGCAAACTTTAATCATTTATGCCATAATGTACCAAAGGAAGTGAGAAAAATGCATTTATCAAAATCAAAATACTGTGCATTTTGGCAATGTCCTAAGATGGCATGGCTAAACAAATACAAACCAGAAGAAAAAATTATAGATGATAGCGTAACAGCACGCATGGAAACGGGGACTGAAGTTGGAGAATTGGCTAGAAGTTTGTTTGGTGAATATATAGACATTACTGTTCAAAACGAAAATGGGCTAAACCTTTCAGAAATGCTTTCAAGAACAAAGGAAGAGATGAATAAAGGAACGCCCGTCATCTGTGAAGCTGCTTTTGTGCATGAAGGACTTTATTGTGCGGTTGATATTCTGAAAAAGGAACAAGATGGCTGGGCTATCTATGAAGTGAAAAGTTCCACACAAAACGACAGTCCAGTCTATATGGCAGACATTGCATATCAGAAATATGTGCTTGAACATTGTGGTGTTACCGTGATGGGTACATATCTTGTTTGCTTGAACAACGAATACGTTTTTGATGGGACGCTGAATGTACAAGAACTGTTTAAAATTACAGATGTTTCAGATGGTATTATACCAGAAGAGGAGCAGATAAAGGATAATCTTATTTTGGCAGAACAAATCTTGGATTCGGAGCAAGAGCCTGATATTGATTTGTCGGAGAACTGCAATAGTCCTTATCCATGTGCATTTTGGCAGTATTGTACAAAACACATACCAAAGCCATCAGTTTTTAATATATATCGATTGCCATTTAGAAAGAAAATAGAGTATTATCATGAAGGTTTCGTTTCTTACGAGTCATTAACACAAAGTAAGCTAATCAAGAATGAAAGGCAATTGCGTCAGATAGAGTATGCATTGGAAGAGAAGGGTACATATGTGGAGCGTGATAATATTCAAACATTTTTGGATACTCTCTCTTATCCAATTTATTTTTTGGATTTTGAGACAATGCAGCCGGTAATTCCTCAGTACATTGGAACCAAACCGTATCAACAGATACCATTTCAATATTCTCTTCATTACATAGAAGAGGAGGGTGGAGAGTTGCAACACAAAGAATTTTTAGCTCAGTCTGGTGTGGATCCAAGACGAGCATTGGCAGAACAACTTTGTTCAGATATTCCGATGAATGTGTGTGTTACCGCATACAATAAATCCTTTGAATGCTCAAGAATTAAAGAGCTTGCGGAAAGTTTTCCAGATTTAGCTGAACATCTACTTAATATAGAATCAAATATAAAGGATTTACTTGTGCCGTTTCAATCGGGGTATTATTATAATCGTGCAATGGGAGGCTCGTTTTCCATTAAAAGTGTGTTGCCTGCTATTTTCCCAAATGAACCGACATTAGATTATTACAATCTGGAAGACGTTCATAATGGCAGCGAGGCAATGAGTATTTTTCCTAAGATAAAGGATATGTCGCCGGAAGAACAAGAAAGAGCTAGGAGAAATCTTTTGAAGTACTGTGAGTTGGATACCTATGCAATGGTAAAAGTATGGGAAGAACTTGTTAGAGTAGCAGAAAATTAGTTAAATCAAATCGAAATCCACCGAAGAACATCATCAGTTTTCTTGAGGTGGATTTTTTATGCCCTATTTTTGGTACATTTGAAGTTATATAATCAACGAAAGAATCAGATGTATAAGGAAGGTCGATAACATGGGTTTTACTGAAGGACAAGAGAAAGCATATTCTTATATGCGAAGTGGATACAATATATTTTTAAGTGGAGAAGCCGGTACTGGAAAAAGCTTTGTATTACATCAGTTTATAAATGAACAGCGCAACGCAGGAAAGAACGTGCTTGTTTGTGCTCCTTCCGGAATTGCTGCAATTCATGTGTCCGGAGTTACCATCCATCGAGCGTTTCAGGTACCAACAGAACCAATCATAAGACCACCGGTAAAGATTCCACCAACGGTGGAAGAAGCAGATATTCTTGTCGTAGATGAAATTAGCATGTGCCGAATAGATTTATTTGATTTTATCGCTCGAACGGTTCAAAAGGCGGATAACAAACGAAAGAAGTATGGAAAGTTGCCGATGCAGGTGATTGTAGTAGGCGATTTTTGCCAATTGCCACCGGTTCTTTTGGACAAAGACAAGGAAATATTGGATGAATACTATCACGAAGATATTGGAAATGCGTATGCATTTCAGTCGAAGTATTGGGAAAAGTTTCGGTTCAAAAATATTGTGCTTTCAGATATAGTCAGGCAGAAAGACATGGCGTTTGTCAGTGCTCTTAATCAAGCAAGAATGGGCGATGACAAATGTGTGGAATATTTAAATAAGAATTCCACCAGATTTCCAATGGATAATGGAATCTATATTTATTCCACCAACAGAAAAGTGAAAGAATTAAACGCGCGACAGTTAGATGCGATAAAAATGCCACTGTGGCGGTTTGAGTCGAGAGAAAGAGGAATTGTAAATGAAACTGATAGAATGACGGAACGCACATTAGAATTGAAAATAGGTGCAAGAGTGATGATGTTGACAAATGATATCGCGAACAAATGGCAAAACGGTTCTCTTGGGACAATCACAAATATAAGAAGCGAACAAATATCTGTTCATTTAGATAGTGGGACAGATGTTAATATAAAACCATATAGCTGGACAATTGAGAGATATGTTGTAGTAGAGCAGAAGGTTGGTAAGAATATAGTGAAGGTGTTGGAAAAGGAAGAGATTGGGGCGTTTGAGCAATTTCCAATCAAGTTGGCATATGCAATCACTATGCACAAATCACAAGGGCAGACTTACGACCAGGCAAATATTTCTCCTGAAGCCTGGGCACCCGGGCAATTATATGTCGCACTTTCCAGAGTGAAGGAAATTAGTAGAATGTATCTGCTTTCTGAGATAGAAAAGAGACATCTGCTTACAGCACCTGAGGTAAAACAGTTTTACCGGAATATAGAGAGCAATTTTTCGCAAATTGTCTTGGAATTTTAAATGGTTGGTGCGACAAAAATGTCGCATATTTTCCGATAGTATATAGAAAAACAAGGGAGAACGTGTTACTATATGGAAAAGGAGTGGACAAAAATGTATACGAAACAACCGAAAAAAATGTTAATCATGAACATTTTGGATATTCTGAGAAAATACACAGACGAAGATCATAGACTCAGTCAACGAGAAATCATGGAGATTCTAGAAAGTGAATATGACATGAAAGCGGAGCGTAAAGCCGTTAAACGTAATCTGATGAATTTGATTGATTGGGGCTATAACATTGAATATAGTGAGTCGGTTCGTGTTAATAAAAATGGAGAAGAAGAGATTCTATACACAGACTGGTATTTGGAACGTGACTTTTCAGATGCTGAATTGCGACTGTTAATTGACAGTTTATTGTTTTCAAAACACATCCCATACAGTCAGTGCAAAGACTTGATAGAAAAGATAGAAGGATTATCCAATCGCTATTTCAAATCACGTGTAAAACATATTCGAACGATGCCGATAAATGCGGCAGATAATAAACAGTTATTTTACACGATTGAGCAATTAGATAAGGCAATTTCAAAGGGGCGACAAGTGTCTTTCTATTACAATGAATACAAAACGGATAAGAAGATGCACCCACGAAAAAATGCGGAAGGAAAAGCAAGAGAATATATTGTGAATCCATATCAGATTGCTGCAACAAATGGCAGATACTATTTGATTTGTAATTATGATAAATATGATAATGTATCAAATTATCGGTTGGACCGTATTACAAATATTAAGGTTTTGGATACACCTGTAAAACCGACAAAACAGGTAAAAGGTCTTGAAGCTGGGCTGAATCTGCCTAAGCATATGGCTGAACATATTTATATGTCTACGGGTGAAAGTGTTCCGGTAACATTTCGAGCAAAAAAGTATTTAGTGAGTGAGATTATCGATTGGTTCGGGAAGGATATTACTTTCTCAGATGAAACAGAAGATGAAGTGATTGTGAGAGTAACAGTAAATTTGGAAGCTATGAGGAAATGGGCATTGCAATATGCGATGCATGTGAAAGTGCTAGGACCGGAGAAGTTGATTGAATTGGTGAAAGAAGATGTGGCGAAGGCTGCGGAGATGTATAAGGAGGAAGAGTAGGATGAGTGAAAAAACATTTGAAGAATGCAAAAAAGCTTTAGGAAATACAACAGATTTACCAGGTTTGTTTAAGTTGTGGAGAGAAGCGCACAAGAAGGAAGTTGAGGACATAAAGGAACAAATTAAGAATATGAAAAGTGAGAATAGTCAAGAATGTGACGGAGAAATCTTTCGAAAGAAAATATATAATGAATGTACTATTTCATCACATTTTATCCAGTTCTTCTATAGAGAACAATGTAAGAATTGTGCTGAAATAAAAGAGAAAACAGCATGGGAATATGTTCTTGAAAATGCTTTCAATGCAGATGGCCGTGTTGATAATGATGATATTGCAGAGAACGGATACAAGTATATAGCATTACTAAAGGAGGCAAACGATTCAGATAAGTGTTGTGTCAGAGATAACTATCAAACTGAAGAAGATATTCCTAATCGTTGGTTGGCAGACTGGAGAAAAGATAAGAACAATAGAAAATATAATATGCTAAATAAGCTAAATTGCGCATTCTATCGATACAAAAACAAAGGTG
>JAZNHX010000053.1:0-11628 GCA_045577115.1 Faecalimonas sp.
TCGTGGCAGATGACGATGCAGGTGAAACTTATCGTTATCTTGGAATCAGAGAGTAAGGGGGAAGGCGGAAATGGCATATAATTTTAAAGAGACAATGAACAAACCGGAACGTCTTGCTCCGGGACATAGAATGTGCGCCGGATGCGGCGGTACTATCGCAGTAAGAAACGTACTTCGCGGTCTTCATGAAGGTGACAAGGCAGTCATCGGCAATGCGACAGGTCGCCTCGAGGTATCTACATTTACATATCCATACACAGCATGGGAGGACAGCTACATTCACAATGCATTTGAGAATGCAGGTGCAACCATGAGTGGTGTAGAAGGTGCTTACAATGCACTTAAGAGAAAAGGAAAATTAGATGATACATACAAATTTATCACGTTCGGTGGTGACGGCGGTACATACGATATCGGTTTCCAGTCTCTTTCAGGAGCAATGGAACGTAACCACGATATGGTATATGTATGTTACGATAATGGCGCTTACATGAACACCGGTATTCAGCGTTCTTCTGCAACACCAATGTATGCAGATACAACCACTACACCGGTAGGAAGCGAGAGCAACGGTAAATTGCAGAACAGAAAAGACCTTGCGGCAGTGATTGCAGCCCATGATGTTCCGTATGTCGCGCAGACTACATTTGTACAGAATTTCAAGGATCTGCACATCAAAGCAGAGAAAGCAATCTATACACCGGGAGCAGCATTTTTAAATATCATGGCTCCGTGTCCACGTGGTTGGAGATACAACACACCGGATATTATGGAAATCTGTAAACTTGGTGTAGAGACATGCTATTGGCCACTGTTCGAAGTGGTAGAAGGCAAATGGATTTTGAACTATGAGCCAAAGAAAAAACTTCCAATTGAAGATTTCTTGAGCAAACAAGGTAGATTCAAACATTTATTCAAGAAAGGTAATGAACATCTTATTGAACAGTTCCAGAATGAAGTAGACAGAAGATGGGAAGAATTACAATTCAGATGTTCTAGATAACTCGTGTGTACATAAGTGCAGGGAGCAGCACGTTTCCTGCACTGAACTTTTATGGGAGAATATTATGGAGATTATCATCGTCAGACATTGTGAACCAAATTACGAAATAGATTCTCTTACTCCAAAGGGATGGAGAGAGGCGGAATTACTGTCAAACAGGTTGTCAAAAATGGATATAACGGAATTCTATTGTTCGCCGCAAGGGAGAGCAAAGGATACGGCGTCTCTGACCTTAAAGAAAATGAATCGGAAGGCCGAAATCAAGGAGTGGCTCCGCGAATTCAAAGGACATGTAAAATATGACTTTTTGGATAGAGAGATTCGTTGTTGGGATATGCTTCCGTCATATTGGACGAAGCACGAAGAATATTATTCGAAAGAAGATTGGTATAGGACAGAACTTATGAGAACCGGTAATCCCGAAGAAGAGTATAAGTGGGTGACTTCGGAATTTGACGCCTTTTTGGCAGAACACGGATATATTCATGAAGGAAATGCTTTTAGAGTAGTAAAAGAGAACCATGATCGAATCGTATTTTTCTGCCATTTCGGGGTTAGTTGTGTGTTGTTGGCACATTTGCTTGGCGTGTCGCCGGTTCCTCTTTGGCAAGGTTTTGTGATGCAACCGAGTTCCGTCACTAGTATTGTAACGGAAGAGCGTGAGCAAGGGATTGCATCCTTCCGTACTCGAAGTTACGGAGACATCAGTCATCTGTATGTTGCAGATGAAGAACCGTCCTTCATGGCACGTTTTTGTGAATGTTTCAGTGATGATGAGAAACATGATTTTTAGGAGTTGCTTACAATGTTTAATGAATTGACACAGAAAGATATTGACGACATGATGGCTGAAGTCGAACATCGAAAATGCGTAGTCCGCAAGGCACTTTTAGAAGATGTAAAGACCGCAAGGGCACATGGAGATCTGAGTGAAAACTTTGAATATAAGGCGGCGAAACAGGCGAAGAATCAGAATGAGAGCCGCATTCGTTATCTGGAGAAGATGATAAAGACGGCGATTGTTGTGAGCGATGAATCGCAGGATGACGAAGTGGGCATTAACAAAGTGGTGGAACTTTATTTTGAGGATGACGATGAGGTGGAGGAGTTCAAGATTGTGACCACAGTCAGAGGTAATTCGCTCAAGAATCTTGTGAGTACGGAATCGCCAATAGGGAAGGCCGTGCTTGGGCATAAGGTCGGTGACCGCGTGTGGATTGCAATCAATCCGAATGCGGGGTATTATGTAGAGATAAAGTCTATCAGGGCAGCATCCGGAGATGAAGAGGCGCTTAGAAGTTTCTAGAGGAAGGGATTAAGAAAATGGAATTGAATATTAAGGACAGTATTGGAAACACTGCAGCAAAACTGGCGGCGAATTATAGAGAACAAGGTATCTTTGAGATGGGTATCGGGGAACGTGTTCCGAAAAAAAGCGAGATTATCGACCTTGTCAATGAATTACAGAGGGTGATGTTTCCGGGATATTTCGGTACGGAAAATACGGCGTATGTGTCGTTGGATAATTTTGCGGGTTGCTCATTGGCAGTTATCTATGAGAAAATGAATAAGCAGATTCGCACTGCGCTGGCATATACAGAGGATAAAAAAGATGAGCAGAGTATCAGAGAGCGTGCAGAGAGTCTCACTCGTACCTTCTTAGAAAGACTTCCGCATATTCAGGAAATGTTGTGGAAGGATGTAGAGGCAGAGTATGACGGTGACCCTGCTGCAAATAGCAAAGAAGAGATTATCTTTTGCTATCCGGGTATTTTTGCGATTTTCGTATATCGCATTGCACATGAACTCTATGAATTACAGGTTCCATTTATACCAAGAATTATGACGGAGTATGCACATGGTGAAACGGGAATTGATATCAATCCGGGAGCAAAGATTGGGGAATATTTCTTTATCGATCACGGAACCGGAATCGTAATCGGTGAGACCACTGTCATTGGTAATCACGTGAAGATCTATCAGGGTGTGACACTTGGAGCACTCTCAACACAGAAGGGTCAAGGCCTTTCTGGAATGAAGAGACATCCTACGATTGAGGATAATGTAGTTATCTATGCTAATACAACGATTTTGGGCGGAGAGACTGTTGTAGGACAGAACTCAGTCGTGGCAGGTAATACATTTGTAGTCAATTCGATTCCGCGAGACACGAAGGTATCTGCTCATATTCCGGAATTACAATATAAGAATCGCTAGGAGGAAATAATATGAGCACGATCAATAATAGTGCATTGGAATTGATTGGCAATACGCCAATGCTTCACATTAGTCGTTATTGTGAGGCGCGAGGTGTCAATCATGTAACGATGTTGGCAAAATTGGAGTACCTGAATCCGGCAGGTTCCGTGAAGGACAGAACGGCACTTTCAATGATTGAGGCGGCAGAGGGAGAAGGTATTCTGAAACCGGGAGCAACCATCATCGAGCCGACCAGTGGCAATACCGGAATTGGTTTGGCACTCGCAGCAGCTATTAAAGGTTACCAAATGATACTGACACTTCCGGATACCATGAGCGAGGAGAGACGAAGTCTTCTGCGTGCATATGGCGCGAAACTTATCCTCACAGATGGGAAGCTTGGGATGAACGGTGCAATTGCAAAGGCTGAGGAATTGCAAAAAGAGATAGATGGCGCTGTCATATTGGGACAGTTTACGAATCCTGCCAATCCAAAAGTACATTATGCTACAACAGGACCGGAGATCTGGGAACAGACAGAAGGAAAGGTGGATATCTTTGTGGCAGGTGTTGGAACAGGTGGAACTCTTACCGGTGTAGGAAAATACTTAAAAGAGCAGAATCCAAATGTGAAGATTGTCGCTGTGGAGCCTGCAAAGAGTCCTGTGTTGTCAGGAAAAACAGCTGGTCCGCATGGCCTTCAGGGCATCGGAGCAGGATTTGTACCAAAGATTCTGAATACGGAGATATACGATGAAGTGATTTGTATTCAAGAAGAGGATGCTTATGATGCAGGCAGAACTTTGGCAGTAAAAGAAGGGGTACTTACAGGTATCTCGTCAGGAGCTGCGCTTAAGGCAGCAGAGGTTCTTGCAATGAGAGAAGAGAATAAGGGTAAGACCATTGTTATTTTGCTTCCGGATTCGGGTGACCGATATTTGTCCACTCCAATGTATAAGCAGAACTAATAAGTAAAAAAGACTGGTAATTACACCAGTCTTTAGTTATAATTAGTATATTAAGGAAAATTTACAACGAAGGAAAAGGAGACACTTTCATGGAAATGTTATCGATTGAGAAGGAATTACAGGGAAATGCTTATCCGGGACGTGGAATCATTATTGGTAAGACGCCGGATGGAACAAAGGCTGTAACAGCATATTTTATTATGGGAAGAAGTGAGAACAGCAGAAATCGCGTGTTTGTGACAGAGGGAGAAGGAATCCGTACACAGGCGTATGACCCTTCAAAACTCACAGACCCAAGTCTGATCATCTATGCACCTGTTCGTGTGTTGGGAAACAGAACAATTGTTACGAATGGTGACCAGACAGATACTATCTATGATGGAATGGACAAAGAACTTACATTTGAACAATCTTTAAGATGTAGAGAATTTGAACCGGATAGTCCGAATTATACACCTCGTATCTCAGGCGTAATGCATATTGAGGGAGGACAATACGACTATGCAATGTCTATCTTAAAGAGCAACAATGGTGACCCATCATGCTGCAACCGTTATACATTTACATACGATAATCCGGTGGCAGGAGAAGGACATTTTATTCATACATACAAATGTGACGGCAATCCACTTCCAAGCTTCGAGGGAGAACCAAAACTTGTGAACATCTTAGATGATATGGATGCGTATACAGAGTTATTGTGGAACGGTCTCAATGAAGAAAATAAAGTTTCTTTATTCGTTCGTTATATTGATATCGCTACAGGAACTTATGAGACAAAGATTGTAAATAAGAATGCATAGGGGAGAGACAGAAGATGAAAGAATTAGAGTTAAAATATGGATGTAATCCAAACCAAAAACCATCCAAAATCTATATGAGTGAAGGTGAACTTCCAATCAAGGTTCTTTGTGGAAGACCGGGATATATCAACTTTTTAGATGCGTTTAATGGTTGGCAGTTAGTAAAAGAACTTAAGAAAGCAACAGGACTTCCTGCAGCAACTTCGTTTAAGCATGTTTCGCCAGCAGGTGCAGCAGTTGGTCTTCCTTTGGATGAGACGTTAGCTAAAATTTACTGGGTAGATGATGTGGAAGCTTTATCTCCGCTTGCATGTGCATATGCAAGAGCGAGAGGCGCAGACAGAATGTCTTCTTTTGGTGACTTCATTTCACTTTCCGATGTGTGTGATGTTGCAACGGCAAAACTCATCAAAAGAGAAGTTTCTGACGGTGTGATTGCACCGGGATACGAACCGGAAGCATTGGAGATTTTAAAAGAGAAGAAAAAAGGCAACTACGCTGTTATCGAGATTGATCCGGCTTATGAGCCGGCTCCAATCGAGCACAAGGAAGTATTCGGCATTACCTTTGAGCAGGGCAGAAATGAACTAGTGATTGATGATGCATTACTTGCAAATGTAGTGACAGAGAATAAAGAGATTCCGGAAGCAGCTAAGATTGACCTTGCAATTGCACTTATTACATTAAAATATACACAGTCTAACTCTGTATGTTATGCAAAAGGCGGACAGGCAATTGGTATCGGTGCAGGACAACAGTCTCGTATTCACTGTACAAGACTTGCAGGACAAAAGGCAGACAACTGGTGGCTTCGTCAATCTCCGCAGGTACTTGGCTTACAGTTCGTAGACGGTATCGGAAGAGCAGATAGAGACAACTCAATCGATTTATACATCGGTGATGAATACATGGATGTACTTGCTGATGGCGCATGGGAGAGAATCTTTAAGGTAAAACCTCCTGTATTTACAGCAGAGGAAAAGCGTGCATGGCTTGACAAGATGACAGATGTTGCACTTGGTTCAGATGCGTTCTTCCCATTCGGTGATAATATTGAACGTGCACACAAGAGCGGTGTAAAATACATTGCACAGCCGGGCGGTTCTGTTCGTGATGACAATGTAATTGACACATGTAACAAATATAATATGGCGATGGCATTTACGGGAATCCGTTTGTTCCACCACTAATGAGATGAGGAGTGATACAAGGATGTTAGCAGTTATCAATGCAGAATTAGTTATGAAAGACCATTATTTTCCGGAGGCATATATTCTTCTGAAAGATGGCAAAATCTTCGACTATGGCAAAATGTCAAAGATTGGCGACTTGACAGGATATGAAGTGATTGATGCAGAAGGCGCATATGTAGGTCCTGGCCTTGTGGATATACATACCCATGCGGCAGATGGCCACTGGTTTTTTGAAGAACCGGAGTTGGCTGCAAAGCATATGTTGGAGCACGGAGCAACTACCGTATTACCAACGTTGTATTTCAACATGAAAAAAGAACAATTGTTGGAACAGATTGACACAGTTCGCGATGCGCTAAAAGGCAAGAAGCAGACAAACTTCGGAGGTTTCTATATGGAGACACCGTATATGAATCCGAAATTTGGTGCTGACCGCGAGAACAATCCATGGAAGGGACCAATCTGTAAGGATGATTATCAGCCACTTCTGGATAGAGCAGGCGAAGATGCCCGTGTATGGGTGTTGGCACCTGAGCGTGAAGGAATTGAGCAGTTCGTGATTGACGCGAAAGTAGCGAATCCAAATGTTCGCTTTTCAGTAGGACACAGTGAGGCTACGCCACAGCAGATTGAGGAACTGATGCCTTACGGACTTTGCATCGGAACACATCACACAAACGCAACCGGAACTTTGGAGATTTATCCGGAATGCCGTGGTATCTGTGTAGATGAATGTGTAAACTATAATAAAGATATTTACGCAGAGATTATCAGTGATACAGTGGGTATCCACGTAAATCCATATAATCAGCGTTTGATTCGCCGTATCAAGGGAGATGACAGAATTATCTTAATCTCTGACCAGTGCGTATTTGACGGACCAATTCCGGAAGGTGACTTATACGAAGGAGCATTTGATATTCTTTTCGATTTTGCAGGAGAGATTGCAGGCTCTAAGTTAACCTTAGATCAGGCTTGCAGAAACTTTATGAAGCATACAGGAGCATCACTTGTTGACCTGTTTAATTTCGCATCACGTAACCCGGCTAAGGCAGTAGGATTAGATGACAGAGGCGAGATTCGTAAAGGATTGAAGGGTGACCTGATTATTGTAGACTACAAGATGAATGTGAAAAAAGTCATTGTAGATGGAGAATTAGTATAATTTAAGGAGTAAAAGATGGCAAAGTATTTTGGCACAGATGGTTTTCGCGGGGAAGCCAATGTTGTATTAACAGTGGAACATGCATTTAAAGTCGGACGATTTTTGGGATGGTATTACAGTCAGGAACACAAGGCAAAAGTCGTAATCGGTAAAGATACAAGACGCAGCAGTTATATGTTTGAGGACGCACTTTCAGCAGGTCTTACAGCTTCGGGAGCAGATGTGTATCTGCTTCATGTAACGACCACGCCGAGCGTTTCATTTGTAACACGCACTGAGGATTTCGATTGCGGTATTATGATCTCAGCAAGCCATAATGTATTTTATGACAATGGAATTAAATTAATTAATTCACTGGGGCGTAAGATGGATGCAGAGGTAGAGGCGAAGATAGAGGCATATATCGATGGGGAATTTGGTGAGATTCCTTATGCGACACGCGATAAGATTGGTCGTACCGTAGACTATTCCGCAGGAAGAAATCGTTACATCGGTCATCTGATTTCTATGGCAACTCGTTCCTTCAAGGATAAGAGAGTGGCACTCGACTGCTCGAATGGTAGTGCATCTACTATTGCTAAGAGTGTATTCGATGCTTTGGGATCAAAGACTTATGTGATTAACAGTGAACCGGATGGAACAAATATCAACAAAGACTGCGGTTCTACACATATTGAACACTTGCAGAGATATGTTGTGGAAAATCGCCTTGATGCGGGTTTTGCTTACGATGGTGATGCAGACCGTTGTCTCGCAGTTGATGAGAATGGTAAATTAGTAGATGGAGATTTGATTCTCTATGTATGTGGAAAATATCTCAAAGAACAGGGAAGACTCAATGGCGATACCATTGTCACAACAATTATGTCGAACCTTGGACTTTACAAGGCATGTGATAAAGTGGGACTTAAGTATGAGAAGACCGCTGTTGGTGACAAATATGTGTCTGAGAATATGACGGCAAACAATTATTCTCTTGGAGGAGAACAATCGGGACATATTATTTTCAGCAAATATGCAACGACAGGAGACGGTATCTTAACATCACTCCTTTTGATGGAGGTTATGCTTGAAAAGAAGCAGTCTCTTGCGCAACTTACAGAAGAAGTGACGATTTATCCACAACTTCTTAAGAATGTAAGAGTGGCCGATAAAAAGACTGCAAGAGAGAATCCGGCAGTTGTAGCTGCAATTGCGCAGGTAACCGAAGAACTTGGTGATAACGGTCGTATTCTGGTGCGTGAGAGCGGAACAGAGCCGGTTATTCGAGTGATGGTTGAGGCTGAGACGGATGAACTCTGTGCAAAATATGTAAAACAGGTGATTGATGTAATTTGTGCAGAAGGACTGATTGTCTTAGAATAAGAGAAATGAGACGTTATTACAAAAAATGTAGTAACGTCTTTTCATATTTTAAAAATAATCGCGCATAATATCATCTCAAGGGAGGATGAAATTATGTATCGATATTTGCCAATTCGTGATGTTTACGCAAGAGAAATCTTGGATTCCAGAGGCAATCCGACTGTGGAAGTCGAAGTACTGGCAGGAGAAAATATATGTGGACGTGCAAGTGTTCCATCCGGTGCATCCACGGGACAATTTGAGGCGGTGGAACTGCGAGATGGCGGTGAGCGTTACCGGGGACTTGGAGTGACTACGGCAGTAGATAATGTCAATACCAGAATTGCGCCGGAGATTATCGGGATGAATATTTTTCACCAGACAGAGATTGACAGACTGATGATTCGATTGGACGGGATGGAAAACAAGTCAAAACTCGGAGCGAATGCCATATTAGGTGTATCCATGGCGGTTGCAAAGGCAGCAGCGAAAGCTCTTGAAATTCCGCTGTATCGTTATCTTGGCGGTGTCGCACCAAAGAGAATGCCGATACCGATGATGAACATTTTAAATGGTGGTAAGCATGCAGATAACACCGTGGATTTTCAGGAGTTTATGATTATGCCGATAGGCGCATGCTGTTTTAAAGAAGGACTTCGCATGTGCGCAGAGATTTATCATACGCTGAAGAAGATTTTGCATGATAAGCGTTTGAGTACAGCAGTAGGAGATGAGGGCGGCTTTGCGCCTAATGTTAAGGATGCACAAGAGGCATTGTCCTTGATTGTGGAAGCAGTGGAGAAAGCCGGTTACAAATTAAAAGAGGACATCGTAATTGCGTTGGATGTGGCGGCATCGGAGTTGTATAACAGAGAATTCAAAAAGTATGTATTTGAGGGCGAGGATATTATTCGTTCTTCTGAGGAACTGGTAGCATACTACGAGAAGCTGATAGCAGAATTTCCGATTATCTCGATTGAGGATCCTATGGATGAAGAGGATTGGGCTGGTTGGAAACTGATGACGGAGCGCCTTGGCAAGAAGGTACAACTTGTAGGTGATGATTTGTTTGTTACCAATACAAAGAGGCTTCAAAAAGGAATTGATATGCAGGTGGCAAATGCGATTCTAGTCAAAGTTAATCAGATTGGAACACTTACGGAAGCGTTTGAGGCGATTGAACTTGCGAAGAAAGCAGGGTATCGAAGTATTGTTTCTCACCGTTCCGGAGAGACAGAAGATAGCATAATAGCTGACATTGCAGTTGCATTTTCGACAGGTCAGATTAAGACAGGTGCGCCTTGTAGAACAGAACGAGTAGCAAAATACAACCAGTTACTTCGTATAGAGGAAGATTTCAAGTGATTGCTTGGTTAGTTTTGGGAAAAATAAGTAAAAATGCTTGCAGAAACCCATCTCTTGTGTTAGAATACCTTTGTTATATGCACAGGAGGTGTGGAAATGGATATTTTAAAAACAATTCTTACAATTTTATTAGCAATAGACTGTATCGTTTTAATTGTACTCGTATTACTTCAGGAAGGGAAAGAGGGCGGTCTTGGTGGACTTGCCGGAGCTTCTGAGTCATACTGGGGACAGAACAAAGGACGTTCTATGGAAGGTGCTTTGGTAAAGATTACAAGAATCGCAGCAATCATTTTCGTTTTATTAGCAGTTGTATTAAACTTAAAAGTATTTGCTTAAGATATTGTAGAGGAAATGACGAAACACTCTTATTGAAATAAATAGGGGTGTTTTTTTATGTGAAAGGAAGTGATAGAGTGGATCAGACATTTGAAAAGAGAAAAAAAGTAATCTATGATTTTATCTGTGATGACTTTTATGTGCCAATGAAGCTTAAGGAACTTGCCATTCTATTGCAGGTTCCGAAGGACCAGAGAAGTGAGTTGAAGCGAGTGATGGATGCACTCGAGGCAGAGGGAAAAGTGCATGTGTCATCGAAAGGAAAATATAGCAAGGGTGAGGCGAAGCATATCGTCGGAACCTACACGGCGCACGCGAGAGGCTTTGGATTTGTCGTTGTGGAAGGTGAGGCTGAGGATATCTTCATATCTGAGGATGATGCGAATGGGGCGTTTCATAACGACCAGGTGGAGGTTGTCATCAAGGCAACTCCTGCCGGAAAGCGAAGAGAGGGTAAGATCACAAAGATCCTGTCACATGGAACGACTACATTAGTTGGATATTTTCAAAAGAATAAAAGTTTCGGTTTTGTAATTCCGGATAACCAGAGATTTGTGCAGGATGTTTTTGTACCACTCGAACGCTCAAAAGGTGCTGTGACCGGACATAAGGTGGTTGTGGAGCTTACAAAGTATGGCGACAACAATAAAAAACCGGAAGGCAAAGTGATTGAGATTCTCGGACACGTCAATGACCCGGGCGTAGATATTATGTCGATTGCCAAAGGATATGATCTGCCGACAGAATTTCCGGAGAAGGTGCTAAATCAGGCAGAGAGAGTTGCAAAAGACGTGAGTGCGGCAGATATGGCAGGGCGTATGGACCTACGTAAGTGGACCATGGTTACAATCGACGGAGAAGATGCCAAAGATTTGGATGATGCCATTTCCATCACGAAGGAAGACGGCAATTATATCCTGGGCGTTCATATCGCAGATGTAACGAACTATGTGCAGGAGAAGAGCGCATTAGACAGAGAAGCGCTAAAGCGTGGGACAAGCGTATACCTTGTGGACCGCGTGATCCCGATGCTTCCGCATACGCTTTCAAATGGAATCTGTTCGCTCAATGCGGGTGAGGACAGACTGGCGCTTAGCTGCATTATGACCATCAATGAAAAGGGTTCTGTGATTGACCATAAAATCGCAGAGACGGTTGTTCATATAGATGAGCGTATGAGTTATACAAGTGTGAAGAAGATTCTGGAAGAGGAAGATACTTTAGAGATAGAGAAATATCGTGAACTTGT
>JAZNHX010000054.1:0-3350 GCA_045577115.1 Faecalimonas sp.
AATTTATTTCTAATTTTTGACATGTCTAATAAGATTTTTACATACTTTTCATTCTGTATAATACTATTATAATCTTCTAATAAAAATGGAATATCGTCCTTTAACAATAATATACCAGACTCAGTATCGATTCGCAAAACACCTTCTACTCCTCTTGCTTTTTTTATCGGGATTAATCGCATTATCTCAGAGGAAATCTCATAAAAAAGCCGCTCATTTTCATTCAATTGCTTTTCTGTGTTTTGACTTATCAACTCTTGAAACATCCTATTTGTATGATTCAAAATCTCAGCATACACGAATATACTATTCAACAATTCTCTTGTTTCTTCATCCATATAACTTACAATCCTTGCTTATCTCTTTCTCATAACATCAATCAAAGTTTTCGTCACACCGACAACAGCAACAATTCCAGCAACGGTTCCGGTGCAAACTTTGACCACCTTATCCGTTAGTTTTTCCTTCTTATCTTGCTTCTCGGCAAGATGCACAGGGCAATATATTTCTTTTACATTATTAGGAATCTGCTTGAAACACTTTGGATGTTTGCACACATAACTCAATTTTGTGCCACATTTAGGACAAGTTTCCTCTGACTCCTTATAATAAGTCTTCTTGTACTCTTTGCAACTGCTATTCAAACAACCTTTTACTCGTTTCATACCTCAGATTCCTCCTTTGCTACACCCAAGTATAGGGTCTTGTGTGGATTGTTTAATGCTCTACTAACTTCATCCGTATTCAATCTCAATTGGCTACGTGATGCCCACAGACCCGTAGATGTGCCATCATCGTTAATATCATATTGAGATAACAATAATGCATTCTTTGCAACATCGTTATCAATGAAGAACGAATACTCTTCAAGCACTCGTGCCATTGAACCGTGTTCTCCAATGTCGCAGTAAATGCCCGCTCGGAGCATCGTTGCCTGATGAATGAACGCAAATGACTGATTGATATTATTCACATGTTCCAATATCAGGTCCTTTCGTTTTCCCTTTGCCTTGTCATATTCTTTCTGTTTAAGATATCGGATATCAGACTGCATTGTAAGTTTCAACTGGAAGGTTGATTCCGCCAATGCCCTCAACGCCTGTGCCTGCAAAGCATTTCTGAGACCTGCATCAGACACGCTTCTGGATTCCAAGAACAGAGAAAGACCACTGTAATAGAGACCGATACGGTCGTTCTGCTGACCTTGCAAAATCTTTCTGACACTGCCGTCAATCAGAATTAACTGATTGGCAACATCCTGTATTTGGTCTTGCAGTGCCTGCATCTGTAAAGTATTTGCCATTTGTGTTAGGTCTATGCCTTTACGAAAAACCTCTTTCTTAATAGGAAGTTTAGAACCATATTTCCCATTTACACGAAGTTGAGCATAAGTCTTTCCGTTTTCCTGCGTAAGTTTCAATGCACCGCTTTCAATTGCTTTCAGAGTGTTCTCGGAAGCATCAACCACATAACGGCACCCCTTATCCATTGCTTGCTGAACCTGTGTTAAGACTGGCATTTCTTTGACCACGGCACGATATATATTTTGAACAACAACCTGTGCTTGCTCCAGTTCCTTCTTGATTCCGTTGGAAAGAAGTACAACAGGATAAGATACATCATACGGAGAAATCTCCTGCACAACAGGTTCTGTTAAATCAAATCTATTTTGTTCTGGACTCATTCGCAATTTCTCCCTTCTGCAAGAATTATCTTTAAAAATTTCATCTAATTTTCGCAAGAAAGTCGAGGTCTCATTCAACTTTCTTGCCACATAAAGACTATATCATTTGTAAAATCTTAGAGTTAAACGCAGTCGCAAAAGATTTAAACGTATTCCTATTATGTTTAATACCCCGTTCATCCATTAACTGCACACATTCTTCTTCCGATATATTCACTATGCAACTCAACTTAAATCTTGCTCTTGAACTTCCCACATACATTAATTGCTCGCCTTGATTGTTAAACATACTTTTGTCAATATCTAGAACAATAATGACATCTGATTCCAAACCTTTAAATTTCCTGCATGTGGTAAATTTAACGTACCCACGCTTATAATTATATTTGGAATCATGGCACCAATCTGCAATTATACTACTTTCCTCTGTTTTACATGTCAGAATCGTAATATCGGTATATCCAGCATCAACATATTTATCAATTTCTGAATTTAATAACGCAATAGTTTCTTCTCTTGTTGAGCAAAATCCCATTTCCGGCAAATCTCCTCTAACTGCATCCGGAAATAGTTTTGGAGTTTTATCTGTTCCAAGTAATCGCAACGATGCAAGTGCAATATTCTCTGTATTTCTACAATTTCTATACAATGTCAATTTGCAATCCGCATCTTCTATGTATTTCGGCACTTTTCTTGTCTGAACCATCTGGTTTTTATCATAGAATAAATAAAAGGTTCCGGGATGACTCTCATTATCTATTACATTAGATTTTAAAAGGTCTATAATTTCTTCTTCCTCAAGTTCGGTTCGTCCAAAATCCTGTCCTTCATCAATGATAACATGCCGATATGGAAAAGTGCCTTCACAGAACATATCCTCTAATTTTTCTTGAAAGAGTTCATATTCCGGAGTTTCTGTTTCACACATTTTACACGCCAATCCGTCTATTGTGTAATAGGAAACGTGTGGGTACGGATAATTGCTTTTCAAATGTTCCTTCAAAAAATGATTGTAACACAAGAATAATACTTCCTCGCCTCGTTCAGAATGCCTTCGTGCTTTTTCTATTGCCATCACAGTTTTTCCAGTTCCTGCAAGACCATTAATAATTGCATTATCTTGCTCTTCGAGATAATTCAGCAATGCAACCTGTTCCTTCAACATTCTTTTAAATACATTTTTTGTCCGTTCCTTTTCTACTTCTTGCAATGAAATCAAATTAAATGTAGGCGCTAATACTCTATTCAGTATTCTTTTGGCATCTCGTTCTGATAGACATGTAATTGCTCTATCCTGACCATCATAAGCAAATATTTTCTCAATACATTCTTCTATATGTCCAAAAGCATCTGAGGTTAAAGTTATATTAATATCGCCCTCTGCCGGCAAATGTTGTCCTTGAAACTTACTAAGCGGAACATCCGGAAACCAAACAGCATGTAGTTTTTTGCAATGCTGATTTTCGTATTCCAAACCATGCTCATTCATATAAGAACTTAAGTTCCACTTATTTCTCTTGGCTTGTATGTATGGGCCATCATGTTTCATTCGTTTTCCGCTACCATACTGCCAATAACCATTTTCAAATTTTACCTGACCCGCTTTTGCTTCCAAACATATAATACCTTTTTTCGGATGAAATATAACAAAATCTGTTTCACTTTC
>JAZNHX010000055.1:0-11187 GCA_045577115.1 Faecalimonas sp.
GTATCTCTCTCCTCTTTATATATACTGTTTTTGCTTATTAATTAAGCCCATGAGAACATTATATCTCATGGGCTTAAATAATTCAATGTTATTTCTTGTCTACTTCGTTTATAGATGATTTTACCATTCCTGTTAATGCAAATAATGCAATTGCATTTGGAAGTACCATCAGATAGTTAAATGCATCTGTAAGTTCCCAAACCAAGTCATTTGACATCAAAGTTCCAAGGAAAATGAATACCAAAGCGATAATCATATAGATTACAGTGCAAAGTTTTTCATTTTTCTTACCAAACAAATATACAACGTTTACTTTACCAAACATGTTCCAACTTAAGATAGTTGAGAACGCAAAGAAGAACAAACAGATTGCTACGAACATTGCACCGAAGTTCGAACCAAACACCGAACCAAATGCTGTCTGTGCGAGGTTTGCTTTTGTAATGGTTGTGCTTGCTGCAGCTGCTCCGCATCCTGCAAGTGGGCCGTCTGCTGTATATAATGTTGAGATAATAACAAGTGCGTTGAGTGTTAATACAATAAATGTGTCAATAAATACACCTGCCATAGCCACAATACCTTGGTCATGTGGATGAGCTACATTAGCCTGTGCATGCGCATGAGGTGTAGAACCCATACCTGCTTCGTTTGAGAAGAGACCACGTTTTGCACCTTGGCTGATAGCTGCTTTGATAGCTGCACCAAACGTACCACCGATGATTGCTTGTGGTTGGAATGCATATTTGAAAATCATTCCAAATGTAGCTGGTACATACTGAATACGGCATCCAAGGATTACTATACCACCAAGTAAGAAGATAGCTGCCATAACCGGAACAAGTTTTTCACATACAGATGCAAGACGTTTTACACCACCCAAGAAGATGAATGCACAGATTGCAACTAATACAAGACCTGCTACCCATGCCGGAATACCGAATGCTGTTTCAATGGTTGAACCGATTGAGTTAGATTGTACCATGCTTCCCATAAAACCAAGTGCCAAGATGGCTGCAACTGCGAAGAATCCGGCTAAGAATTTACCAAAACCACCTTTAAATGCAGTTGTTATGTAGTATACAGGACCACCTTTGATTTCACCGTTCTCATCCACTTTACGCGTCTTGATTGCCAGTGTTGATTCTGCATAAATAGTAGCCATACCCAAAAATGCGATTACCCACATCCAGAAGATTGCACCAGGACCACCTGTCAAAATAGCTCCGGAAGCACCTACGATATTACCGGTACCAACTTGTGCTGCGATAGCTGTTGCCAGTGCTTGGAAAGAACTCATACCTTGTTTTTGAGCGCCACCCTTAAGTGACATGTTGCCAAATACTTTTTTCATACCTGCGCCAAAATAACGAACCTGTACAAAACGTGTCTTGATTGTATACCAGAGACCAACTCCGATAAGAAGAACGATCAAGATGTAGCTTGATAAGTATTCGTTGATAGTTTGTACAACAGGTAAAAGTGTTGCTTCGATTGATTGTAACATATAATTTTCCTCCTTATGTATGTGCATATCCCAAGGAATAAAAAATGGATTCAAAAATACCTTTGAATCCAACATTAACAATAACTAAATAAAAGTTATCACTGTCCTTTTGCCTGAGAGATTCGCGAGTGTTACCTTCACTTATCACCTTCGGCACCCATCATTTGGGATTCTCCAGTGTGCCATCCAATCACAGTGTTATCTGCGAGCTTCACTTGGCCGATATGCAATTGTTGTGTTATATTTTATCACTAAATCTTGCAAAGTCAACAACTTTATTAAAATTTTTTAAAGACATTGACAATAGTTGTTATGTGTGAGATGATAAGTGTGCTAATACAGATAGTACACTTTAGAGAAAGGAGTTTTTATATGATTGTGATAGATTATCATGACAAGCGTCCCATATATGAGCAAGTTATAGATCGTTTTCAGATGCTGATATTAAATGGTGCGCTGGAACCTGACACACAACTTCCATCGGTTCGTTCCCTTGCAATAGATTTATCTATCAATCCTAATACCATTCAACGGGCGTATAGTGAATTAGAGCGTCGCGGACTGATCTATTCGATTAGGGGACGTGGTAACTTTGTTTCTTCACAGAAGGATGTCGTCAAAGAACAACAGGAGCTGTTACTAGAAGATTTAAAAACACAATTAAAAATATGTAAGGAATCAGGAATTGACTTTATGCATGTTTTGGATTGTACGAAAGAGATTTTTCAGGAGGTGAAGCTATGATTGAAGTAAAGATTGTAAGCAAATATTACGGCAATATTGCGGCAGTAGACAATATTAGTTTAACAATTAAAGAAGGTGCGGTTATGGGACTTCTTGGTACAAATGGAGCCGGAAAAAGCACACTTCTTCGCTGTATGGCCGGAATATTAAAACCAGAACAAGGAGAAATTCTGATAAACGGTCAGCCGGTGTGGAATAATCCGGATGCGAAATCTTTGTTCTTCTATATATCGGATGACCATTTTTATTTTCCGAATTCCACACCAAAAGAGTTTGGTTCTTTCTATAGTACTTACTACCCTACTTTCAACACAGAACGTTTTCATGAGTTGCTTGATAAGATTGATTTACCTGCAAACCGAAAAATCCGTACATTTTCAAAGGGTATGAAAAAGCAACTTTCAATTTTAATAGGCATCTGTGCAGGTACGCAGTATTTGTTCTGTGATGAAACCTTTGATGGTTTGGACCCAGTGATGCGTCAGGCAATAAAGTCACTCTTTATTCAGGAAATGAGCGAACGCAAATTCACACCTGTTATCGCATCTCACAATCTGAGGGAATTAGAGGATATCAGTGACCACATTGGTCTGCTCCACAAAGGCGGCATATTACTCTCTCAGGACTTAGAAGACTTGAGATGCAATCTCACAAAAGTACAGTGCGTACTTCCGGAAGAATATGACCAAAAGATTCAGGATGCACTGCTTGTTATGAAAATGCAGCGTCACGGAAAATTGTTGACCATGACTGTTCGCGGTGAATCAGAGAAAGTGGTTGCTTGGCTCAATACACTTAATCCTGTTTACTATGAATCAGTACCGCTTACATTAGAAGAAATCTTTATCAGCGAAACGGAGGTGGCTGGATATGACATCAAGAGTCTCATTTCATAAGTTATTGATTGAAACATTGCGCAGACATCTTGCAACTGTGCTAATTACGGTCCTTGCATTCTTTGTACACGTGATTGCATTCTTTTTGAATATACAGAACATATTAAACGCACATGTAATTGTTGAGACTGAACCATATGGAGTAACAACATCCCAATTAGAATATGTCATTGAGCGCATTACAGAACTTTGCTCACCAAATATGTGGAATGCCATCTTGGCAATGTTAGTTGGCGTATATTTAGCTTTTGACTTTTTCAAGTATATGCATTCTAAGAAAGAAACCGATTTCTATGAATCTATGCCGATCCGCAAACAGACATGGTTCAAAACATTACTGGTTGCCGATACCGGAATCTATGTTGTACTCGCTTCAATGGCCATTTTACTTGAATTGGCAATCGTGTACGGACTTGGTTATGGTTCTGCGATTATTTTGCAAAACATGCTGTGGAGTCTTGTATGCATGATTGGTATTTTCTTAGCATGCTGGACGACGACTGTTCTTACCATGATTATGACCGGACATCCAATTGTTGCTTTTTTGGGCTTAGGTGTGTTTGTAAGTTATATACCGCTTATCATAAGCAATCTGATACCGCTTTATTCGAATGTATTCTTGGATACCTATGTATATCGGGATATTAGTCCAAATTACTACTATTTTTCTCCGGTGACATTGGCATACAAAGCATCTTATCATTGGAATTATAATTCGGATGTATGGAATATTGGTGAGCATTGGACCTATCTTCTTGGCTGCTTTGTATTTGCATTGGTTGTCGGTATCATTGCCTATCTCCTGTTCCTTCGCAGACCTTCAGAGACAGCAGGACGTGCAATGGCATTTGAGAAGATAAATCCAGTAATTCGAATATTAATTGTGATTCCGATTGCATTATATGCAGGTTTGCTCTTAAATGAAATAGCTGCTTATGCTTCTTTGGTATGGCTATTATTTGGAGTGATATTTGTAGCATGTTTACTTCACGGAATTATGGAATGTATCTTTCAATTTGATATCAAAGCACTTATCAGTAAGAAACGACAGCTTTTGTTTACGGTACTCTTCTGTTTCGTATTTGTATTCGTATTTTGGGCAGATATATTCCAATACGATAAATACATGCCGGATGCACAGGATGTAAAATCAGTTCAAATTGACACCTACCTTTTTGATGATAACGCAAAAGGTGTTTGGGATGAGCACAAAGACTGGCTAACCGGTGAAATTGTGGATGAGGCACTTGCTGTGATCAAAGACATCAGACAACACACTGAGCCAACCGAAGACGTTACTTATTTAAATGATTTTACCATCACTTACGAACTCCAGAACGGAACAGTGAAACAAAGAAGGTATTCTTATTACGGAAATGAATTTCCGGAAAGCCTCGACAAACTCTCTGCCACGGAAGATTTTAAAGATGATTTTTGTGTTTTATATCATCTGGACGATTTGGACATTACTTCTATTTCCGTTGCAAATGGTCCGGAATACTTCGAACTTAATAACTTGACAGATGAACAGAAAAAAGAACTCTGTGAAATTTATCTAAAAGAATACACGGAATTTACGATTACAGAGATTCTTTCCAAACAGACTGTATTTGAGTTAGTTGTAGAATATCCGGTTGAAGGTAAAGAACACATCTACTCTGACCGCTATAATGTATACGCTGATTTTACGGAGACTATCGCTTATTTGGAGAAATATGATGTAGCCAGTTTTGCAGATTCGCAAAATATTAAATTGGAGAATTTGGAAATATATTTCGACAAGTTTGGAGCTGTAGAGCAACAATATATCAGCAATGAAAAACAATTGAACGAACTGAAACAATATATGATTTTGGGTGATTTCATGCACTATCATCTGGATTATGACAAGGATTATGTATCTTGTACACTGCGCTATGTTTTAGATGGAAGCACACGGTATATGGATGTATATGTAAAACCGACTGATATTTCAAAGGTACTTAATCAATAAAATAAAAAACTGCGAGTTCAGTATAATTATACCGTTCTCGCAGTTTTTATGTTATTAAATATATTAACCTCTATTTTGTGCAGCAACCAGACTTTCGCCACAGTAAATCTTACGAAGCTTCGGCTTCTCGATTTTTCCGGTAGGATTACGCGGAATATCCGCAAAGATAATCTTCTTCGGACGTTTGTATCTCGGCATCTTCATGCAGAATTTTTCAATGTCCTCTTCTGTACATTCGAAGCCTTCTTTAATCTCAATAATTGCAGTTGCAATCTCACCAAGACGTTTATCTGGAAGACCAATCACAGCAACATCTTTTACCGCATTATGTTCGCGAATAAAGTCTTCAATCTGTACAGGGTAGAGATTCTCACCACCACTGATAATAACGTCTTTTTTTCGGTCTACAAGGAAAATAAAGCCGTCTTCATCTTCTTGTGCCATATCGCCGGTGTAAAGCCATCCTTCTTCATCCATAACATCAGCAGTCGCTTTAGGGTCTCTGTAGTAGCAAGTCATAACACCAGGTCCAAATACAGCTAATTCACCGACTTCGCCTTTTTCAACTTCATTTCTATTCTCATCGACAATCTTTGTCTTCCAACCATAACCTGCTTTACCAATTGCACCAACTTTATGGATATTTTCCACACCGAGGTGTACACAACCAGGTCCAATAGATTCGCTGAGTCCATAGTTTGTATCGTATTGATGATGCGGGAAATAGGCCTTCCAACGTTTGATTAGACTTGGTGGAACCGGCTGAGCACCGATGTGCATCAGTCTCCATTGGTCTAATTCATAATCTTCCAGTTTTATGTCACCGCGATCAAGAGCATCTAGAATATCCTGCGCCCATGGAACTAACAGCCACACAATAGAACAATGCTCATTCGAGGCCGTTCTTATAATCGTCTCAGGATTCGTTCCTTTTAAAAGAATCGCTTTTCCACCTTCTAGGAAACTTCCAAACCAGTGCATCTTCGCACCTGTATGATAGAGTGGAGGTATACAAAGGAATACATCATCCTTCGTTGTACTGTGATGGTTCTGTTCTACCTTGCAAGCGTGCATAAGGCTTGTATGGTTATGTAAAATAGCCTTCGGGAATCCAGTCGTTCCTGAAGAAAAATAGATGGCTGCATCATCCTCGTCATTCAAGAGGATTAACGGAGACTGACTAGAGCAGTTCATGGTCTGAGATAAATAATCTTCTGCATAGACTGGTGTGTGTTCTCCGACAAAGAAAAGCAAACGATTCGTTGAAATCTCATTTGCAATCTCTTCCACTCGTCCAACAAACTCCGAACCAAACACCAATACATCTGCTTCCGCAAGCTCCACGCAGTATTTAATCTCATCTGCAGAATAACGAAAGTTAAGAGGTACCGCAAGCGCACCTGTCTTTAAGATACCAAAATAAATTGGAAGCCATTCCAAACAGTTCATGAGTAGAATTGCAACCTTATCTCCTTTTTTAATTCCTCTTTGAATCAAAAGGTTTGCAAACCTATTTGCTTTTTCATTAAATACGTTCCATGTGATTTCGCGGCGATAATACGTAGGCGAATTGGATTCTATGAGTTCATATTCCTTCCATGTAACTCTTCTGTCATCTTTGATCTCAGGGTTCACCTCTACAAGGCAGATCTCGTCCCCGTATAATTTACAATTTCTTTCCAAGATTTCTGTAATTGGCATTTTAATACCTCTTTTTCTTCTCTTTTTGACTTTAACGCGTCAACGTATGAAATATTATAACACAATACATTCAAAAAAGGAAGACGAATCTTCCTTTTTTACACAATTAATAATCTAAACATGCACGCTCTGTAACATAAGGTCTCACATATGTATCAGCAACATATACATGGTCAGGATGCTTTGCGTAAATAGCAATATCCTCTGCCTTTTCTAATGTTGTCACAAGTGCAATATCGTGCGTGCTTGATGGAATTGGATTCTCGACAAACTCTACAGTCAAAAGTCCAGGCACTTTTCCGACAAGTGCTGCAAGGTTTTCTGCCATTGCTTTCTTAAGTTCTGGCTTTTGTCCATCTTCTATTTCTGATTTGAATTTCCACATAACAATATGATGTACCATAATTCATTATCTCCTCTTATTTAGAATCAAACATGTTTTTATATTAACAGTTACTTCCAGATTTGTAAAGCAATCTTCTAAGAAGATTTTACTTCATTCCACAGTGTAAATCCGAGAATTAATGCGCCACCGATTGCCTGCATCACGGTCATCCTTTCACCGAGTAATGTTACTGATATGATGATTGCAACCAATGGATCAATATAACTTAAGATTGCAACCTTCTGCCCAGGCAACTCCTTGAGTGATGAAAAATATAGGCAATATGTAATTCCCGTATGTACAATTCCGACAACCAGCAGTGCTCCCCATCCGATTCCATTTAAAAGACGTAGGTTTACACCACTTGTCGCTGCGACATATGGTACAAGAATGAGGATAGCTGCAACAAACTGTAAAAATGTACGATGTAGGCCTTCTACTTCTTTAATGAATTTATTAATTAAAATAACGCATGCATAGAATATTGCAGCACCTAGGCCAAACAAAATACCAATGACATTTGTTCCGGACGCGTTAACATCACCCACGCCTGTAATCATTACAATACCCAACGTAGACATCGCAAAACATATGATCTGTTTTGGTGTCATTTTCTCTTTAAAAAGAATTGGACAAACCAGTGTGACGATAACCGGTGCAAAATAATAACTTAATGTCGCAACCGAAACTGTAGTATACTTGTATGCTTCAAATAATAGCATCCAGTTGATTCCCATCGCCATACCGGATAACAACAAGAATGGAATATCTCTTTTTATAGATTTAAACGGTATTTTATTACCTGTTATAAATAGATATACACCTATCAAAGTAGCAGCCATAATTGCCCGATATAATGCCAGTTCACCTGATGAAACTTGAATGTGTCGCACGAACAGTCCCAGTGTACCAAAGATAGCCATAGATACAATCAGCATCAGGCGTGCAGTCTTTTGTTTATTCATAAAATTACTCCTGTTTATCTATAAATCTTTTTTCTCTGTTGTTTCGCTACAATTCGAATATATAGTTTCGTTGGAATGAATCTCGCAAGAACAACTAAGGCTTTCATCTTGAATGAAGGCACAATTGTAATTTTTTTCTTAAACATCTGTGTGATTGCATAATTAGCACAAAAATTAGCAGAGATTCCTTTTAGTGCAAACTCTACATTTGCAACTTTGTTAAATTCTGTATCGACCGGTCCCGGACAGAGACATCCGATATATACATCACTATGTTTGCGTCGAAGTTCTTCCGCAACACCTCTTGTATAACTTGTCACATATGCTTTTGTTGCATAGTAGGCAGACATATATGGGCCGGCAGGCAAAAGACCTGCTGATGATGCAACATTTAGAACATAACCTTTATTTTTATCTGTCATCTTATCAAGTGCAAGTTTTGAAAGCAAATGCATTGCTTTAACATTCAAATCAATCATATTCAGTTCAGTTTCTGTCTCTATTGTCAAGGTTTCACCACAATATCCAAATCCCGCATTGTTGATAAACACATCTATATCAACAGAATTCAATTCTTTCATGATTCTCTTGCATTCATCCATATCTGACAAATCCGCTGTCAATATCATACACTCTGTATCTAGTTTCTGTGATAATTGTTCTAAGCGTTCTCTTCTTCTTGCCACAAGAACTAAAGGATAGCCTTCCTTCGCCATACGTTTTGCGAATTCTGTTCCAATTCCAGAACTTGCTCCTGTTATTACTGCATAACCTTTACTCATGCTCATTTTCTCCTTTATTTATGATATGGTTCTCCATTTATGATTCTATAACTTCTATAAATCTGTTCTAGTAATATTACCCTCATCAATTGATGCGGAAATGTCATCTTAGAAAAACTGAGTGCATAATTCGATTTTTGAAGCACTTCTTGTCCCAATCCAATGGAACCGCCTATGATAAATGTAATATGACTGGTTCCCTGAACGCCCAATTTATCAATCTTATCTGCTAATTCTTCTGATGAGAGTTGCTTTCCGCTGATTTCAAGTGTAATAATAAATGCATCATCTTTGACATGTTTCAATATACGTTCCGCTTCTTTTGAACGAATTGCAACCGCTACAACCTCACTCGCATTATCAGGAGTCTTCTCATCTGCCACTTCTATAATCTCAAGTTTACAATATTTACTCAGTCGTTTACTGTATTCTGCAATTGCATCTTTTAAATATTTTTCTTTGATTTTACCAACAGTAATCACTGTTATTTTCATTGTATCTTCCTCATTTCTCCATGGAACATAATCTGTCCCTCACCATTCTTAAGTGCAGTAACAAAATCATGTATATCTTCCAGTCTTCGATTAAAACCCACACCTGCTCGTCCGAGTTTTGGCTCATCAATCACTTTATGAACATCACCGCCTGATGTCATAATTTTATTTAAGCGAATTGCATCTTGCAATGCCAATTCATTTATTTCATCGACATCACCTGCATTATAGACCTCTATTCCATCACACACATCATAACGTGGCATAAAATCCGGATCAATATAATCACGGATACGATGAGGATGCGCATGAACAAGGATACCGCCATATTCATGAACCAAATCCGCATATGTTTCGATTCTAGCGGTATCCAACTCTGGATGAACCAACAAGAAATCCAAATCAAATCCATAAATTAGAATCTCTTTTCCTTTTGCATACCAGTGCTCAATACCAAAGAAAACATCAAAATCCAGTTTATCGCCTTCTTCTTTTGCCTCCAAATACGCATCATAATACATCCGCATTCTTGTTTCCCAATCCAAATCTCTCGGCACACTTGTATTGCCTTTCACGAAATGGTCTGTCAGTACGAATCCGGTATATCTCGCTTCTTTATATGCTTGAACAAGTTCTTGTGGTGTGCATTTCCCACATAAACTTCCATTCAAAGAATGAACGTGAGTTTCATACAAATACATTGTTAATTGCCTCTCTTTATCCAATATAAAAATCCATCACTAGCATTGTGATAAAACCAAAAAGTAAGGAATATGTCGCCATCTGCTCATATCCATGACTGTGTGTTTCCGGTATCATCTCATCGCTGACGACATAAATCATTGTTCCGCCTGCAAATGCAAGAGCAAATGGTAAAATAGCTGTTGCAACAGATACTGCCATAAATCCAATCAAAGTTCCTATAATCTCGATTATACCTGTGAAACTCGCAATCAAGAATACACGCCACTTAGAAACACCTGCCATAATAAGTGGTGACACGATAATCATACCTTCCGGAATATTTTGTAGTGCGATTCCAAGTGCAACTGTAATTGCGTTTCCGATATTATCACTTCCAAAACCAACTCCTGCAGCAATTCCTTCCGGCAGATTATGTATTGCAATTGCCATAACAAACAGCATAACCTTATTGATTGAATTTTGAGCTTCTGTGTGTGTTTCCTGGTCTATCCCTGTAATGCGATGTAAGTGAGGTGTAATCTTATCTGCAAAATTCAAAAATAGCGCACCTGTCAAAATACCGATAGAGGTAATCCAGATATTCCCTTCCTCCATAGATGGAAGAATAAGGCCTAATACCGCCGCAGCAAGCATGATTCCACCGGCAAATCCTAAGATTGCATCATTGAATTTGTGTGGAACCTTTTGAAATATAAAACCTATTAAAACACCTACGATGGTGGCTCCGCCAACACCAAGAGCTGTTAACATTGCTAATTGCATATCATAATCCTCCTGTACAAAATCCTCGATATTACATTATATCATAAAACTGATAATTTGTGACAGCAAATTCAAAAAGGACAAGGTAATTTATAGATTACCTTGTCCCTAATAAAACATATACCATTATTTGGCAAAATTATGATGGGGAAGTTTTAGAAGTCGATGAAAATGTATTAGAGGGCACAATGCCTAGTTATGATGGAGTTACTCCGACTAGAAAGGAAGAAAACGGCATTAGATATACTTTTAATGG